>NZ_JBRAJI010000022.1:0-41154 GCF_052744395.1 Desulfurispora sp.
AACCGGACAATGTTTGATATTTCGGTTAAATCGGTGAACCAAACCCTTGTTAACTCTCGATGATAAAGTAATACCGTACCAACGTAGCCCTTTTCCAGGTAATGAAGCTTGATTTGTTCGGTTAGGAACTCTTGAAATTCCTGATGTGAACGCGAAGATTTTAACAAAATAACCACCGCCAGAATCGTTATTTGGCAAAATATGCCTCTATCGCGATTTTGGGGGCAACTCAAATTTGTCAAGCCAACATATGTTCTATTTGAAGTTGTTGGAGGAAAAAACAAAAATGGCCCAAGGCTTAAGCCTTGAACCATATATACTTTCGGATTTCCGAGAGTCTACAACTGAAATCAAGAGGAAAAACCTCAAGACAAATTCGAGTGATAGAGTGGGAGTAAATCCTGTTGACAGATAAATTTTGCCTCTGGTATGATACTGCTGTAGGGAGAAAGTGCGCCTAGGGTTCCGCGCACCGGCTGGTGCGGCTGGACCGAGCGGCGCAAGACAGCCCGGCAGGGGGCGTCACACCGGTAGGGATAAAAGCCCAGGCGGTAGGTTTCTCTGAGGAGAAACCTGCCTGCTTGGGCTTTATCTTTTGGACTATAACATTCTTTGGTGAGGAAAAAATAAACTTTGTTCATGATATTTTCTAGTATCTGCAGGAGGAGGAGTAAAAATGAATACCCCTTTGGTGGGAGTGGTCATGGGCAGTGATTCCGACCTGCCCATCATGAAGGAGGCGGTGGACGCACTGCGGGAGTTTGCCATTCCCCACGAGGTGATCATCTCCTCGGCGCACCGCGTGCCCGAGAAGACCGCCGAATACGCCCGGACGGCGGCACAGCGCGGGCTGGAAGTGATTATCGCCGGGGCCGGGGCTGCCGCTCATCTGCCGGGGGTGATTGCCGCCCTGACACCGCTGCCGGTTATCGGGGTGCCCATCAAGTCGGGAGCGCTGGGCGGGGTGGATGCCCTGTATGCAATAGTCCAGATGCCATCCGGTATTCCCGTGGCCACAGTAGCTGTCAATGGCGCGCGCAATGCCGGCATCCTGGCGGCTCAGATGCTGGGTATCAAGTGCGCGGAAATCAGGGATAAAGTCCTGGCCTATAAAGAAAAACTGGCCCGCCAAGTGCAGGCCAAGTCCCAGCGGCTGGCCGAAATCGGGATCGATGCCTATTTGTCTGAACTGAATCGCAAATAACAAAGGGGAGAATTGCATGATTGACCGCTATACCCTGCCCGAAATGAAAAATATCTGGTCATTGGATAACAAGTTCCGCAAGTGGCTGGATGTGGAGTTGGCCGCCTGCGAAGCACTGGCCGAGCTGGGGGAGATCCCGGAAACCGCGTTACGCAATATTAAAGAAAAGGCCAACTTTGATGTGCAGCGGATTGAGGAAATCGAGGCTGTCACCAATCACGATGTGATTGCTTTTCTCACCTGTGTGGGCGAGTATGTGGGCGAGGATGCCCGCTATATCCACCTGGGGCTGACCTCCTCCGATGTGGTGGATACCGCCCTGGCCCTGCTGATGAAAGAAGCTGCCGGGCATATTATGGAGCGGCTCGTGACCCTGCGCCGCACTCTGCTGGACAGGGCTGGCGAGCATCGCTATACCGTCATGATGGGGCGTACCCATGGCGTGCACGCCGAACCTATCACCTTCGGCTTGAAAATGCTGCTCTGGGTGGCCGAGGTGGACCGGCACATGGAACGGCTGGCCCGGGCTATCGAAACCGTCAGCGTGGGCAAGATTTCCGGCGCCGTGGGTACCTATGCCAATATCGACCCGCGGGTGGAGGAACTGGTCTGCGCCCGCCTGGGCCTTAAGCCAGCCCTGGTCTCCACCCAAATCCTGCAGCGTGACCGTCATGCCGAGTACCTGACCACCCTGGCTGTCATTGGCAGTTCGCTGGAGAAATTCGCCGTGGAGCTGCGCTGCCTGCAGCGCACCGAAGTGCTCGAGGCCGAGGAGTATTTTGCCCGGGGGCAAAAGGGCAGCTCGGCCATGCCCCACAAACGCAACCCCATCACCCTGGAGAGAATCACCGGCCTGGCCCGCCTGCTGCGCGGCAACGCTCTGGTGGCCATGGAAAATGTGGCCCTGTGGCACGAGCGCGACATCTCCCATTCTTCCGTGGAGCGGGTGATCATCCCCGACAGCACCATCACCCTGGACTATATGCTCTACAAGTTCAATCAGATCATGACCAATCTGCTGGTTTATCCCGAGAATATGCAGCGCAATATGGGCCTGTCCCACGGTTTGTTCTTTTCCCAGCGCGTGCTGCTGGCTCTGGTGGAAAAAGGGCTGTCCCGGGAGCGGGCCTACGAACTGGTGCAGCGCAATGCCATGCAGTCCTGGAGCACCCGGCAGGATTTCCAGCAGCTGCTGGCGGCCGACCAGGAAGTGATGCAGTATTTGACCGCTGGCGAGCTGGATGAGCTGTTCCGCTACGATTATCACCTGCGCCACATTGACACCATTTTTGCTCGTTTTGGACTGTAAAGGAGATGATTACTGTGCAAAAGCTGGAAATGATTTACGAAGGCAAGGCCAAACAGGTTTTTCGCACCGACCAGCCCGACCTGTATGTGGTTTACTTCAAAGATGACGCTACTGCTTTTAACGGGCAGAAAAGAGGTACCATTGCCGACAAGGGAGTGCTTAACAACAAAATTTCCGCCTTTTTCTTCCAGCTGCTGGCTCAACAGGGGGTGCCCAGCCACTTTGTAGAACAGGTTAGCGACCGGGAAATGCTGGTCAAGAAACTGCAGATCATTCCGGTGGAAGTGGTAGTGCGCAACATTGCCGCCGGCAGTTTGGCCAAACGTTTGGGGCTGGCCGAAGGCACGGTGCTGCCCGTTACTGTGCTGGAATATTACTACAAGAGCGATGAGCTGGGCGATCCGCTGATCAATGACTACCATATTGCCGCCTTGCATCTGGCCACCCCGCAGCAAATGCAGCAGATCAGCCAGGTGGCCCTGCGGGTGAACCAGATTCTCCAGCAGTTTTTGGCTGACCGGAAGATTATTCTGGTGGACTACAAGCTGGAGTTTGGGCTGCATAACGGGGAAATTCTGCTGGGAGATGAGATCTCTCCCGATACCTGCCGTTTCTGGGATGCCGATACCCGGGAGAAACTGGATAAAGACCGCTTCCGGCGCGACCTGGGCAGTGTGGAGGAGGCCTACCAGGAGGTTTACCGACGTTTGACCGGGGTCAACTAAAGCAGCTGGCATACCGGTTACTGCGGATGGCGGTGCCAGATCTGATCAGACAGGGGGAAAGGATATGCCTGTAACCGCCAGTATCACCCCTGCAGCCGGACGCTCCGGCCGGACCGGGGGGGAGCTTCCGGACAAACCGCGGGAGGAATGCGGTATTTTCGGCGTTTATGCGCCCGGTCGAGAAGTGGCCGCCATGACCTACTACGGGCTTTACGCTCTACAGCATCGCGGGCAGGAGAGCGCTGGCATTGCCGTGGCCGACGGCCGGCAGGTCAACCTGTACAAGGGCATGGGGCTGGTAGCCGAGGTGTTCAGCCGGGAGCGCCTGCAGCAACTGACCGGCCACCTGGCCATCGGCCATGTGCGCTATTCCACTACAGGCGCCAGCCAGCCTCTCAACGCCCAGCCTCTGGTGTTTCGTTACGCCCGGGGCATGCTGGGTCTGGCCCATAACGGTAATATCACCAATGTGGCCGAGCTGCGCGAGCGGCTTACGGCTACCGGTTCGGTCTTTCAGTCCACCACCGACAGCGAAGTGATTGTCAACCTGATCGCCCGCTATGGTTCCAGCAGCCTGGAGGAAGCGGTGGTCAAGTGCATGATTGACATCAAAGGGGCCTATTCGCTGCTCTTGATCACTGCGGACAGGCTGCTGGCCGTGCGCGACCCTTACGGTTTCCGCCCCCTGTGCCTGGGGGAATTACCCCAGGGGGGGTATGTGTTGGCTTCGGAATCCTGTGCTCTGGACACGGTGGGGGCGCGCAAGCTGCGCGATGTGCAGCCGGGCGAGATCATCTCCATCGATCAGAACGGCCTTTCCTGTCAGACCGTGCTGTCGCCCCGCCGGCGGGCCCACTGCATATTTGAATATATCTACTTTGCCCGGCCCGACAGTGAAATTGACGGTTTCAACGTCAACCAGGTGCGCCGGGCCCTGGGCAGGCAACTGGCCCGGGAATACCGGGTACAGGCCGATCTGGTCATCCCCGTGCCCGATTCGGGTACGGCGGCGGCGCGGGGGTTTGCCGAGGAGTCGGGGATACCCTTTGAAGAAGGGCTGATGAAAAACCGTTACATCGGCCGCACCTTCATTCAGCCCACCCAGGATTTGCGTGACCTGGCCGTGCGCCTGAAACTCAACCCGGTGCGCGAGGTTCTGCAGGGCAAGTCGGTAATCATGATTGACGATTCCCTGGTCCGGGGTACCACCAGCCGCAAAATTGTGGGTATGCTGCGCGATTGCGGTGTGCGCGAGGTGCATTTCCTGCTCAGTTCACCCCCGGTGGTCAAGTCCTGTTACTACGGCATCGACACCTCGGACGAGAGCGAACTGCTGGCAGCCAGCCAGCCGGTGGAGGAAATCCGCCGCATCATCGGGGCGGACGGGCTGTATTACCTCAGCCAGGAAGGTATGCTGGAGGTTTTTGGGGAATACCGGCACAACTTGTGTACGGCCTGCTTCGACGGCAGCTATCCGGTGGAGATTCCGGCCGGCAGTGGCAAAAAAGCCAAGTACAGTCTGGAGTGAGGGGGAAGGGCAGTGCAGGATAATAGACAACCGCTCACCTACGCGGCGGCCGGGGTGGATATAGCGGCCGGCAACCGGGCAGTGGAATTGATGAAGCAGGCGGTGCGCAGCACTTTCACCCCCGGGGTGCTGGCCGACATCGGAGGTTTTGGCGGCCTTTTCGCCCTGGAGCTGGGTCAGTACCGGCAGCCGGTGCTGGTGGCCGGTACCGATGGGGTGGGCACCAAACTGAAAGTGGCCATGCTCATGGACCGGCACGACACGGTGGGCATTGACCTGGTGGCCATGTGTGTCAACGACATCCTGGTACAGGGTGCCCGGCCGCTGTTCTTTTTGGACTATCTGGCGGTGGGCCAACTGGTGCCCGAAAAAGTGGCCACCATTGTGGCCGGTATTGCCGCCGGTTGCCGCCAGGCCGGCTGCGCCCTGATTGGAGGGGAAACCGCCGAAATGCCCGGTTTTTACGGTCCGGAAGAATATGATCTGGCCGGATTTGCTGTTGGGGTGGTGGATAAAGAGCGGATCATTGACGGCCGAGACATTCAGCCGGGTGATGTCGTGATTGGACTGGCCTCCAGCGGCCTGCACAGCAACGGCTATTCCCTGGCCCGGCGGGCGTTGCTGGAGGTGGCCGGTTACGGCGTGGACAGCTACCTGCCCGAGCTGGGCTGTACCGTGGGTGAGGAGCTGCTGAAACCCACGGTGATCTATGTGCCGGCCCTTCTGCCGCTGCTGGAGGATGGTGTACCCATCAAAGGACTGGCTCATATCACCGGCGGGGGGTTGGTGGAAAACGTCCCCCGCATTCTGCCGCCCGGCACGGCCGTCCGGCTGCAATCCGCCAGCTGGCCGGTGCCGCCGGTGTTTGATCTCATTGCCCGCATTGGCCGGGTAGAGCAAACAGAAATGCGGCGCACATTCAACATGGGCATCGGCATGGTGCTGGTGGTAGATGCCGGGCAGGCGGACGACGTGCTCTCCCGCCTGATCCAGAGCGGTGTGCGGGCCGCATGGATCGGCCAGATTGTCCCGGGCGATGGTACTGTGATTTTTGATTGAGAAACCGGTGTGAACGCAGGTAAATTGAGGTGAACTTCATGTCACGGCTGAAAATCGGCGTGCTGGCTTCCGGCCGCGGTTCCAATCTGCAGGCCCTGCTGGACGCCTGTGCCGGGGGTAACATTCCGGCCGAGGTGGCCGTAGTGCTCAGCGACATTTCCGACGCCTACGCCCTGCAGAGAGCACGGCAAAGCCAGGTGCCGGCCCTCCATGTTGATCCGGCCGCCTGGCCCGGCAGGGAGCAGTACGAGCAGGAACTGGTGCGCCTCTTGCAGGCACACGGAGTCGAACTGGTTTGTCTGGCCGGTTATATGCGGCTGGTGGGCCGGGTGATGTTGCAGGCCTTCCCCGGCCGGATTATGAACATCCATCCTTCTCTGCTGCCCGCCTTTCCCGGTTTGCACGCCCAGAAGCAGGCACTGGATTACGGGGTGCGCTTTACCGGATGTACCGTGCACTTTGTGGATGAGGGCATGGACAGCGGCCCCATCATTCTGCAGGCAGTGGTGCCTGTGCTGGATGGAGATGATGAAGCCAGCCTGGCTGCCCGTATACTGGAGCAGGAACATCAGATTTATCCCCGGGCGGTGGATTTGTTTGCCCGGGGTAGACTGCTTCTTAAGGGGCGGCGGGTGTGCATTTTGGAATAGGGCAACCGGCGGGCGGGATACCGTCTGCCCCTCCCGGGCTGCTGTTGATCATGTTCGCAGTTGGCCCAAAAAAAATTGTATCTGGCAGGTGAGTATAGATGACCATGCGTCCCCGGGCGCTGTTGAGCGTTTCCGACAAAACCGGCCTGAGCGATTTTGCCCGCGGTCTGGTGGAACTGGGGTTTGAAATTGTTTCTACCGGTGGTACGGCCAGAGCGCTGCGCGAGGCCGGAGTAGAAGTTACATATGTATCCGATGTTACCGGCTTTCCCGAAATTCTGGACGGCCGGGTGAAAACCCTGCATCCGCGCGTGCACGGCGGTATTCTGGCCCGCCGCACCCCGCCCCACCTGGAACAGCTGGCGGCCAACGGTATCGCCCCCATCGATCTGGTGGCGGTAAACCTGTATCCTTTCCGTCAGACGGTAGCCCGACCGGATGTCACCCTGGACGAGGCCATTGAAAACATTGACATTGGCGGTCCGGCCATGGTGCGGGCGGCGGCCAAAAACCACGAGGCCGTGCTGGTGGTGGTGAACCCGGCCCGTTATGATGAAGTGCTGGCGGCACTGAGAAACGGTACGGTTTCCCCGGAACTGCGCCGCCGCCTGGCCCTGGAGGCTTTCAGCCATACGGCGGCCTATGATGCAGCCATAGCCGCCTATCTGGCCAAAGTAATCGGTCAGGAAATGCCGGCTACGCTAACTGTATCCTTCGAACTGGTACAGCCTCTGCGCTACGGGGAGAACCCGCACCAGGCCGCGGCCTTTTACC
Organism: Desulfurispora sp.; assembly: GCF_052744395.1. Classification (NCBI taxonomy): domain Bacteria; kingdom Bacillati; phylum Bacillota; class Clostridia; order Eubacteriales; family Desulfurisporaceae; genus Desulfurispora; species Desulfurispora sp. The sequence goes on from NZ_JBRAJI010000022.1 coordinate 7,250, forward strand.
GCGACCCGGCGGTCACCGGACCCTGCATCGGCCGGGCCGAACAGCTGGCCGGCAAAGAGCTGTCCTACAACAATATTCTGGATGCCCATGCCGCCCTGGAACTGGTGCGCGAGTTTGCTGATCCGGCCGTCGTGATTATCAAGCACAACAATCCCTGCGGCGCGGCCTGTGCTTCCGACGTGGCCAGCGCTTACCGGTTGGCCTACGAGTCGGATCCGGTCTCGGCTTTCGGGGGGATAGTGGCCTGCAACCGGCCGGTGGACGAGGCGGCGGCCCGGGCCATGACCGAAATATTCCTGGAAGCGGTGGTGGCTCCCGATTTTACCGCCGGAGCGCTGGAAATCCTGCGCAGTAAAAGCGGCCTGCGCCTGCTGAAGGTCGGCGACCTGCAGGAGCAGAGCAGCGACCGTCTGGAACTGCGCAAAGTTAACGGGGGATTGCTGGTGCAGCACTACGACCGGGTTGTGCTCAATCCCCAGGAGTTGCAGGTGGTGACCAGCCAGGCTCCCACTGCCGAGCAGTTGCAGGAGCTGATCTTTGCCATGACCATTGTCAAGCATGTCAAGTCCAACGCTATTGTGGTGACCAGGGGCCGGCAGCTGCTGGGCGTGGGGGCCGGGCAGATGAACCGCGTGGGGGCGGCCCGCATTGCCCTGGAACAGGCCGGAGAAAAAGCCCGGGGGGCCGTGCTGGCTTCCGATGCCTTCTTCCCCTTCCGGGACACGGTGGACGTGGCGGCGGCTGCGGGCATCGCCGCCATTATCCAGCCGGGTGGCTCCCTGCGCGATGCCGAGTCCATCCAGGCCGCCAACCAGCACGGCCTGGCCATGGTCTTCACCGGTATCAGACATTTCAAGCACTAGCTTTTAACATTGTCCGAGCAGGTGTGTTTTTCCCCAATATATATTCATCCGGGGGAGGGATTACCCTTGAAAATACTGGTGGTAGGCGGCGGCGGCCGGGAGCATGCCCTGGTGTGGAAAATAGCCCAGAGTCCTCTGGTACAGCAAATATACTGCGCCCCGGGCAATCCGGGCATTGCCGGGCTGGCCCGGTGCGTGCCCGTGGCCGCGGAGGATATTGACGGCCTGCTGGCCCTGGCCCGCCGGGAACAAATCGACCTCACCGTGGTGGGGCCGGAAATGCCCCTCACCCTGGGGCTGGCCGACGCCTTTGCCCGGGCGGGCCTGGCTGTGTTTGGTCCCTCGGCGGCGGCGGCGGCCATCGAGGGCAGCAAAAAGCTGGCCAAGGACCTGATGCAGCAATACGGCATTCCCACCGCCCGCTATGTTACATTTACCGATTACGCGGCAGCCCGCCGGTATATTGTGGAGCAGAACCGTCCCTGTGTGGTCAAAGCTGACGGCCTGGCGGCCGGCAAAGGCGTGATTGTGGCCCACACCGTGGAGCAGGCCCTGGAAGCGCTGGATCTGATCATGCGGGACAGGGCTTTTGGCCGGGCCGGCGATGTGGTGGTGGTGGAAGAACTGCTGGTGGGGCAGGAGGCCAGCGTGCTGGCCTTCACCGACGGTCGGACCGTGATCCCCATGCTGCCCGCCCAGGACCACAAGCAGGTCTTTGACGGGGACCAGGGACCCAACACCGGAGGCATGGGAGCATACGCCCCCGCGCCGCTGGTGGACCGGGCCCTGCTGCAGCAAGTGCAGCAAACCATTCTGGAGCCCATGGTGCGGGCGCTGGCCGCCGAAGGCCGGCCCTACCGGGGAGTGCTCTATGCCGGGCTGATGCTCACCCCGGAAGGGCCCAAAGTGCTGGAGTTCAACGCCCGCTTTGGAGATCCCGAGGCCCAGCCCGTACTGGCCCTGCTCCAAAGCGATCTGGTGGAAATCATGCTGGCCGTGGTCCAGGGGCGCCTGGCCGGGCAAACCGTAGAGTGGCACGATGGGGCCGCCGTGTGTGTGGTGCTGGCTTCCAGGGGCTATCCGGGAAGTTATGCTAAAGGAATACCCATCAGCGGCCTGGATGCAGTGCCGCCCGAAGTATTGGTCTTTCACGCCGGTACGGCGCTGCAGGACGGACAGCTGGTCACGGCCGGCGGCCGGGTGCTGGGAGTGACCGCCCGGGGGAAAAATATCCCCGCCGCCATCGAGCTGGCCTATCGGGGAGTGGAGCAAATCAGCTTTGCCGGTATGCATTACCGGCGGGATATCGGACGAAAAGCACTATAACTTACAGGACCCGCCTTTCCGGGCGGGTTTTTCTGTTGCGGGCGGCTATTTTGTTTTAATACATTAAAACATGAAAGGATTGTATTCGATCATGGCGAAAATATTATTGAAGAAGAAAACCAGGAAAGCGGGATGGTTATGGCCTACACGGAGAAACTGAAAGATGAGCTGATGGATCAATTGTTTAACGCGATCTTGCAACTGCGCACGGTTGACGAATGTTACCGGTTCTTTGAGGACCTGTGCACGGTAGCTGAATTAAAAGCACTGGCCCAGCGCCTGGAAGTGGCCAGAATGCTGCAGGAAAACAAAACCTACGGCGAAATAGCCGAGCGCACCGGGGCCAGTACGGCTACCATCAGCCGGGTGAAACGCTGTCTGAATTACGGCGCCGATGGTTACAAACTGGTTCTGGCCCGTCTGAAATGACCCGGATGGTTGACGAAACATATTTCCTGGTTTATGATATTATCATGACACCAATTTAATTAGTTAAAGTATAAAGGAGGAACATTTTTGTTACACCTGTATGAAGATATAGAACAGGCCCGGCAGGTTCTCCTGGCACGGCGGCAGGAGGTGGCCCGCCAGGCCGCCCGGGATGTGGCGCGCATTTTGCAAGAAGTACGGCAGGAGGGGGATGAAGCCCTAATCCGGCTGCTGGAAACTTACGATGAGGTTAAGACAACACCGGAACACCTGCGAGTGAGCGAGGCGGAGATTGCCGCTGCCGAGCAGCAGGTCGAGCCGGAATTTAAAGAAGCCGTCGCCCTGGCCTGCCGGAACATCACTGAGTACCATCGCCAACAGCTGAGCAACTCCTGGTTTTGCACCGGCCCCCAGGGCGAGTTTCTGGGGCAGCTGGTCACCCCGCTGGCCCGGGTGGGCATTTATGTGCCCGGCGGCAAGGCCAGCTACCCTTCTTCGGTGCTGATGAATGCCCTGCCGGCGCGGGTGGCCGGAGTGGCGGAAATAGTTATGGTTACCCCGCCCCGTCCGGACGGGTCGCTCAGCCCCCATGTCCTTTATGCCGCCCGGCAGGCGGGAGTAACCGAAATATACCGGGTGGGCGGTGCCCAGGCTATTGCCGCTCTGGCCTACGGTACCCCGACCATCCGCCGGGTGGACAAAATTACCGGGCCGGGCAACATTTATGTCACCCTGGCCAAACAGCAGGTTTATGGAGTTGTGGATATAGACATGCTGGCCGGTCCCAGCGAGGTGCTGGTGGTAGCCGATGACAGCGCTCCCGCCGCCTATGTGGCGGCCGACCTGCTGGCCCAGGCCGAGCACGATCAGCTGGCCAGCGCCGTGCTGGTCACCACCAGCCGCCGTCTGGCTGCGGCGGTGCAGCAGGAGCTGGCCAGGCAGCTGCCGCTGCTGGCGCGGCGGGAAATTGTGGAGCAGGCGCTGGCCAACCAGGGAGCTATAGTGCTGGTGGACAGTCTGGACACCGCCCTGGCTCTGGCCAATGAACTGGCTCCCGAACACCTGGAATTGATGGTGGAACAGCCGCTGGCCTGGCTGGGCCGGGTGCGCTGTGCCGGGGCGGTCTTTCTGGGACCGTACAGTCCGGAACCGCTGGGTGACTATCTGGCCGGTCCCAACCATGTTCTGCCCACCGGGGGCACGGCGCGCTTTTATTCTCCCCTGGGAGTGGAAAGCTTCTTGAAGCGCACCAGTGTGATCGGTTATACGCCGGAGGCTTTGCGGCAGGTGGCCGGTGCGGCCATTACGCTGGCGGCAGTGGAGGGGCTGGATGCCCACGCCGCTTCCATCAAAATACGCCTGTAGTACTACAGCGTAAGATCATGTTATTCATGTTATTTTAGGAGATGATTCAAATTGTCCCTTTCCTTCGACCTGTCCGCCCTCACCAGGCCCGACCTGCGCGATCTCCAGCCTTACGACCCGCATCCCATGCCGGGTATGATCAAGCTGGATGCCAATGAAAACCCCTTTGATTTTCCCGAAGAAGTGCGCTCGTACTTATGGAAGTGCTTCCACAGCGAGAGCTTCACCCGCTACCCGGATCCGGCCGCCGGGGATTTGCGCCGCGAGCTGGCCGCCTATACCGGCGTGGTGCCGGAGAACATCATTGCCGGCAACGGTTCGGATGAACTGATTCTCTATCTGATGCTGGCCTTTGGCACCGGTCGCCGGGTGCTCATCGCCACCCCGACTTTCAGCATGTACGGGATCCACGCCCGCATAGCCGGGGCCCGGCCGGTAGAGGTGCCCCGTCTGCCCAATTTCGCTCTGGATGTGGACCGGCTGCTGGAGGAGGCGGCCCACCCCGCAGTGAGCCTGCTGGTGATTTGCTCACCCAACAATCCCACCGGCAACGCCGCCCTGCCGGGCGACATCGAAGCCCTGCTGGCGGGTACCCGGGCCCTGGTGGTGGTGGACGAGGCCTACATCGAGTTCGGCGGCGTCAGCTGTGTACCGCTGTTAAAACGCTATCCCAATCTGGTCATTCTGCGCACCCTGTCCAAGGCTTTTGGTCTGGCCGGATTGAGAGTGGGCTACCTGCTGGCCGGCCAGCCGGTGATCCGGGAACTGCTGAAAGTAAAACAGCCGTACAACCTGAACGATTTTTCCCAGATGGCGGCCCTGGCCGTACTCAAGTGCCGGGAATCCTTCTTCAGTCTGGTGGAAAGAATCTTGCAAAATAAAATGGTGCTGCTGGAGGGAATGAACGAAATTCCCGGGGTGGAGGTTTTTCCCGGTGTGACCAACTTCCTGCTTTTCCGCACCCCGCTGCCGGCGGATACAGTTTACCGCCGGCTGGTGGATCAGGGTATCCTGATCCGCAATGTCTCCGGTCCGGGTCTGGAAAGATGTTTGCGGGTTACCGTGGGCACGCCGGAGGAAAATGCCATCTTCCTGGCGAAATTAAAAATGGTGATGGAGATGGCGGAATAATGGAGAACAGCGGGAGAACAAGTGTGCAGAGCAGATGTACGCAGGAAACCAGGGTGGAGCTGACACTTTGCCTGGATGGCTGCGGCCGTAGCCGCATCAGCACAGGTATCGGTTTTCTGGATCACATGCTGCAGCTTCTAACCTACCATGCCGCTTTTGATCTGGAGCTGGCGGCCGCGGGCGACCTGCACGTGGACGGTCACCACACGGTGGAAGATGTGGGCATCACCCTGGGCCGGGCGCTGGCGGCCGCCCTGGGCGACAAAAAAGGGATTGCCCGCTACGGGCAGTGCTTTTTGCCCATGGACGAAGCGCTGGTGCTGGTAGCGCTGGACATCAGCGGGCGGGGCCTGCTGGTGGAAGATCTGCAGCTGCCCCCGGTGATGCTGGGCAACTTCGCTGCCGAGCTGGTGCCCGAATTCTTGCGGGCCCTGGCGCACAATGCGGGCATCACGCTGCACGTGCGGCGCCTTGCCGGCACCAACACCCACCATGTCATTGAGGCGGTGTTCAAGGGACTGGGGCGGGCGCTGCGCCAGGCGGTAGCCCGGTCGGGGGAGGGCATACCTTCCACCAAGGGCGTGCTCTAGTCATGATTTGCGGGAAGAGGGAGAGGTTTAATTTTGCTGGCCATTATTGATTACGGGATGGGTAACCTGCGCAGTGTACAAAAGAGCCTGGAAAAAGTGGGGTTGCCCGTTCAGGTGGTAAGCTCGCCGGCCCGGGTGGCCGATGCCTCCGGTGTGGTGCTGCCCGGGGTGGGGGCCTTTGCCGATGCCATGCACAACCTGCAGAAAACCGGTCTGGATCAGGCGGTTTGCCGGGCCATTGCTGCGGGGAAGCCCTATCTGGGCATCTGTCTGGGGCTGCAGCTGCTTTTTGAACACAGCGAGGAATGGGGCGGCAGCCCCGGCCTGGGTATTTTGCCGGGCCGGGTGAAAAGACTGCCCGATCTGGTCAAGGTACCCCACATGGGCTGGAACCAGGTGGATTTCTCCGGGGAATGTCCTCTTTTTGCCGGCATACCGGCCGGCAGCCACTTTTACTTTGTCCACTCCTATTACTGTGCTCCGGCCGATGCCGCCCTGGTGGCCGGCCGCACAACATACGGCGTGGAATTTGCTTCGGCAGTCTGGCGCGACAATATCATGGCCATTCAGTTTCACCCGGAAAAGAGCAGTCGCCTGGGGCTGCGGGTATTAGAAAACTTTGGGAGGCTGGTGGAAAAATGTTAGTCATTCCGGCCATCGATTTGCGGGAAGGCCGCTGTGTCCGCCTGGTAGAAGGCAGACTGGATGCGGAAACAGTGTACTCGGACGACCCGGTGGCTATGGCCGCTGCCTGGCAGGCCCAGGGCGCGCGCTGGCTGCATGTGGTGGATCTGGACGGCGCTTTTGCTGGAAAGCCCAAGAACCTGGAGGTAATCCGCGAGATTATCTGTTCGGTGCAGATTCCGGTGCAGGTGGGCGGCGGAATCCGGGAAATGGGCGCCATTGAAGAACTGCTGGCCCTGGGAGCCGGACGGGTGATTCTGGGTACAGTGGCCATCTACCGTCCGGAGCTGGTGCAGGAGGCCTGCCGGCGCTTCGGTGAAAGGGTGCTGGTGGGTATTGACGCCCGCGACGGCAAGGTGGCCATTGAAGGCTGGGGGGTCACGGCCCAGAAGGACGCGCTGGAACTGGCCCTGGAAATGAAGAAGATTGGCGTCAGCCGCATTGTCTTCACCGATATCTGGCGGGATGGCAAACTGGTCGGGCCCAACCTGCAGGCCATTGCCGACCTGGCCCGCGCCAGCGGTTTGAAAATAATCGCCTCGGGCGGGGTTTCCACCCTGGAAGACATAGTAGCGGTAAAGGGTCTGGCCCCTCTGGGCGTGGAGGCCGTCATTGTGGGCAAGGCCCTGTATGCCGGTACCGTAACCCTGGCCCAGGCCCTGGCCGCGGCGGCCGGACAGGAGGCGTAGCAAAGTGCTGACCAGGCGCATCATCCCCTGCCTGGATGTGACCGGCGGGCGGGTGGTCAAGGGAACCAATTTTGTTAATTTGCGCGACGCCGGCGACCCGGTGGAGCTGGCTGCGCTGTACGACCGGTCCGGAGCCGACGAACTGGTCTTTCTGGATATCACCGCTTCATCGGACGGGCGCAAGACTATGGTGGAAGTGGTTTACCGCACGGCCGGCGAGGTGTTCATTCCCTTTACCGTGGGGGGCGGTATCAGCAGTCTGGAGGACATCCGGCTCATGCTCACCGCCGGAGCGGACAAGGTTTCCATCAACACTGCCGCCATCAAGAATCCGGCGCTGGTGGCCGCCGGGGCGGAGAAGTTTGGCAGCCAGTGTATTGTGGTGGCCATCGACGCCCGCCGGGTGGGGCCGGATCGGTGGGAATTGTATACCCACGGCGGGCGCCGCCCCACGGGCATTGATGCCGTTGAGTGGGCCAAACAGGTGGAGGAGCTGGGAGCGGGGGAAATTTTGCTCACCAGTATGGACCGGGACGGCACCAAAGACGGCTACGACCTGGAATTGACCCGGGCCGTGGCCCGGGCCGTGCGCATTCCCGTCATCGCCTCGGGGGGCGTAGGCCAGGTAGAACACATCGCCCAGGGGCTAACCGAGGGCGAGGCCGATGCCGCTCTGGCGGCCTCCATTTTCCACTTTGGGGAGTATACCATAGCTGAAGTGAAGCAGTATCTGGCCCGGCGCGGCATACCGGTGCGCCCGGTTTAAAACTCCTATTTGGGATTATCTAACAAGGAGGAAAACAATGGCAGCTTTCGATGTGCAAACTCTACGCTACAACAGTGACGGCCTGATTCCCGTAATTGTTCAGGACGAGGAGAGCCGGGAGGTGCTCATGCTGGCCTATATGAACGCCGAGGCGGTCAAGCGGACGCTGGAGAGTGGGGAGACCTGGTTCTGGAGCCGCAGCCGCCAGCAGTTCTGGCACAAGGGCGAAACCTCGGGTCATGTGCAGAAGGTCACCCGGATGGCCTACGACTGCGACCGGGACACGCTGCTGGTGCGGGTTCAGCAGGTGGGGGCGGCCTGCCACGAGGGCTATTTCAGCTGTTTTCACTATGTGCTGCAGCCCGATGGAAGCGTTGCAGTAGAGGGCGAGAAAATGTTTGATCCGGATCAGGTGTATAAAAAGTAATTTTATGGTATAATCTGTCCTGAGCCAATGCATGAGCCGGCGTGTACGCACCGGCTTTTTGTTTGCCAACTCCATTCAACAGAGGAATGATGTCGATATGGACCTGCTGGCCAATCTCAACCCCGTCCAGGCCGAGGCGGTGTGCCACAAGGATGGCCCGCTGCTGGTGCTGGCCGGGGCGGGCAGTGGCAAGACCAGAGTGTTGACCACGCGGATTGCCTATTTAATTAAAGAATATGGAGTCAAACCCTGGCAGATTCTGGCCATCACCTTTACCAACAAGGCGGCCCGGGAAATGAAGGAGAGGGTGGCGGCCATAGTGCCGGAAAATGTCCAGGATCTGTGGGTGATGACCTTTCACGCCGCCTGTTTGCGCATATTGCGCCGCCAGGCCGTGTTTGCCGGTTACCGGGAAGGCTTTGTCATCTACGATCAGGCCGACCAGCAGACCGTGCTCAAGGATTGTTTGAAAGAACTCAATCTGGATGAAAAGCGTTATCCGCCCCGCACAGTGGCCGCCCTGATCTCCCAGGCCAAAAACCGCTTGCAGGATGCCGCTGCCTTTGCCGGGCAGGCCAAAGACTATTTTACCCGGGTGGTGGGCACGGTTTATGAGCGGTATCAGGAAAGGCTGCGGCGCAACAATGCCCTGGACTTTGACGATCTGCTCATGGTTACGGTGCGCCTGTTTGAACAGCAGCCCGAAGTACTGGACTACTACCGCCAGCGTTTTCGCTATATTCTGGTGGACGAGTATCAGGATACCAACCATGCCCAGTATGTGCTGGTGAACCTGCTGGCCCGGGAGCACCGCAACCTGTGTGTGGTGGGCGACCCCGACCAGAGCATTTATCATTTCCGCGGTGCCGACATTCAAAACATCCTCAGCTTTGAGCAGGACTATCCCGAAGCCAGGGTGATCAAGCTGGAGCAAAACTACCGCTCCACGCAAACCATTTTGGAGGCGGCCAACCAGGTCATCACCCACAACATCGACCGCAAGGAGAAAAACCTCTGGACCACGGCCGACCGGGGTGATCCCGTAGTGGTTTTTGTGGGGGACAATGAACGGGACGAGGCCGAATATGTGGTCAACCGCATTGAGCGGCTCAGGTATCTGAAAGGATTACCTTACCGGCACATGGCCGTACTGTATCGCACCCACGCTATGTCCCGCGTGCTGGAGGAAGCGCTGGTGCGCCGGGGCATCCCCTACACCATGGTGGGGGGGCTCAAGTTTTACGAGCGCAAGGAAATTAAAGATCTACTGGCCTATCTGCGCCTGCTGATCAACCCGGCCGACTGGCTGGCTCTGGCCCGCATCATCAATGTACCCCGGCGGGGCATCGGTGAGGCTTCGCTGCAGAAAATCATCCAGTACGGGCAGGAAAACCGGCTGGACGCTCTGCAGGTGCTGCTGCGGGCCGGGCAGATCGCCGGGCTGGGCGCCAAAATCAAAAACGCCTGTCTGGCGCTGGGGGAAACTCTGGCCGCCCTGGCAGAACAGGCAGCGCAGCCGGGCACGGTAACCCGGATTACCCGGCAGGTGCTGGAGGATACCGGATACCGGCAGGAACTGGAGCTGGAGAACACCGTGGAAGCGCGTACCCGGCTGGAGAACCTGCAAGAATTCTTAACTGTCACCCGGCAGTACGATGTGGAAAATCCGCAGGGCAACCTGGCCGACTTTCTTTCCGGCCTTTCGCTGGTCGCCGATGTGGACAGGTACGATCAGGACCAGGACAGTGTGGTGCTGATGACCCTGCACAGCGCCAAGGGTCTGGAATTTCCCGTGGTTTTCCTGGTGGGGATGGAAGAGGGGGTATTCCCGCACTTCAAGGCCCTGGAGAGCGGCGTGGCGATGCAGGAGGAACGCCGCCTGGCCTATGTAGGCATTACCCGGGCCCGGCAAAAGCTCTATATGACCCGCTGCTGGCAGCGCACGCTCTACGGACTGACCAAAATCAATAAGCCGTCCCGCTTTTTACAGGAAATACCGCCCGCTCTGCTGGTGGAAGTGGATCCGCTGGATGCACCGGCCAGGGCCCCTGTAAGCCGGACAGCCGGTCAATCAGCCCGACCAGGGGGGACACTGGTGAATAACATCGCCGTTTCCCGGCCCCCACTGTCCGGTGGAGAGGCCGGCGGAGCAGCGCTGGCCCTTAAGGCCGGTGATGCGGTACGGCATAAAAAATGGGGCGTGGGAAAGGTTATACTGGTTAAGGGGCGGGGCGAAAAACTGGAATACCAGGTGGAGTTTCCCGGATTGGGTGTAAAAAACCTGCTGGCCATGTATGCCCCCCTGGAAAAGCTGTGAGGTTTAATTGGCCGCATCCCGGGCCTGGAGGGAGCCGTCTCCCGGCAGCGGCAGGCCGGGCGCTGGTGAACAGGCCAGAGGAGCGAACTGCACGGAGCGGGTGGGGGAATGAATATGGAACGCTTGCTGCTGGTAGCCGGGCTGACCGCGCTGATCCATTTAATCAATACAGTGATTTACGCCGTGCGGGTGGCCGGGGTGCGCACCGGCCGGCCGGCCACAGCCATGTCCATTTTCAATGTGGTCTTTTTATTGTCCAGCACGGCCAATATGATCCAGGGTCCGCTCATGGCCACCATTGTGGAGGGGGCTATCTTGAACGCCGCCACGCTGGCGGTGCGGGAGCAGGCCCTGGCTTCCCTGGCGGGGCAGATCCGCCTGGTGCTGGCGGCGGCCACCCTGGGCACCCTGCTGGGTTTTCTGGGCCAGCGCTCTTTTGCCCGGATTTTTGCCGCCGGAGTGGCCCTTTTTGAGTATGTGGGCGGCTCGGTGCCCCGCCTGCTGGGACTGCTGCTCTGCTGGCCCCGGCAGGCAGCCGGGCTGGCCCGCCGCCATGCCCTGCCCTTTCCGCCGGCTGTACGCTTCCGCGAGCCGGCCGGACGGCTGCCGCGGGGTTTTCTGGTGCTCAATGTGCTGGTGACGGGGATTTTTACCACCGGGGTGCTGTCCGCTCTTTACGCTGGTGCGCTCTATCCCGACTACCGGGCTTCGGCCACCATGCTGGCTTCGCTGGTCAACGGCGTGGCCCAGGTGCTCTTTGCCACGGTGGTGGATCCCACGGCCGCCCGCCTGACTGACCAGGCCCTGCAGGGCCAGCGTCCCTTTGCCGATGTGCAGCGCCTGGCCCTGTACCTGGCGGCCACCCGGCTGGCCGGCACCGTGCTGGCCCAGGCGGTTTTTCTGCCCGCGGCCTACCTCATCCGGGCGGTGGCTCTGCTGATTACTTGAGCATGGCCCGGCCCGGAAATCAATATCACATTCCAATACCGGGGTGGATCTGCCATGAATCAGGTGCCGGAAGAAGTGCGGCAGCAGGTGGAAGAGCTGCGCCGCCTGCTGCACAGATACGACTACCACTATTATGTGCTGGACAGCCCGCTGGTGAGCGATGCCGAATATGACCGGCTGATGCGCCGGCTGATTCAGCTGGAAAAAGATTATCCCGGACTGGCCAGCCCCCACTCGCCCAGCCAGCGGGTGGGCGGCCAGCCGCGGGAGGGCTTTGTCACGGTGCGGCACGAGGTGCCCATGCTCAGCCTGGGCAACGTGTTCAGTTACGGGGAACTGCAGGACTTCGACCGCCGGGTGCGTCAGGCCCTGCCTGGACAAAAGGTGGAATATGTGGCCGAGCTGAAAATCGACGGCCTGGCCGTATCCCTCACCTACCGGGAGGGGTTGCTGGCCGTGGGGGCAACGCGCGGCGACGGGGAGACCGGAGAGGACATCACCCCCAATATCAAAACCATCCGCGCGGTTCCCCTGCTGCTGTCGGCAGCTCCGACCCTGCTGGAGGTGCGGGGCGAGGTGTACATGAGCAAACCGGCCTTTGCCCGGCTGAACAGTGAGCGGGAGGAGGCCGGCGAGCCCCTCTTTGCCAATCCCCGCAATGCGGCGGCCGGGTCGCTGCGCCAGCTGGATCCGGCGGTTACTGCGGGGCGCCAGCTGAATATATTCGTCTACACCCTGGCCCGGAGCAGTCAGCCGGTAGCAGGGGAAACCCAGGCCGGAGTGCTGGAATATCTCGGCCGGCTGGGTTTCAAGGTCAATCCCCACTGGCGGCTCTGTGCGGACATCGACCAGGTCTGGGAGTATATCCAGGAGTGGCAGCAGGCCCGCTTTGACCTGCCCTATGTCACCGACGGCATTGTGATCAAGGTGAACAGCCTGGCCCAGCAGGCTGCCCTGGGGGCCACGGCTAAAAGCCCCCGCTGGGCCACGGCCTTCAAGTATCCGCCCGAACAGGCCCGTACCGTGCTGCGCGAGATCATCGTGCGGGTGGGGCGGACCGGGGTAATCACGCCCACAGCCGTGCTGGAACCGGTGCGCCTGGCCGGCACCACGGTGACGCGGGCCAGCCTGCACAATGAGGACTACATCAAAGAAAAAGATATTCGCATCGGGGATACCGTGCTGGTGCACAAGGCGGGGGAGATCATTCCCGAGGTGCTGGAAGTGGTCAAGGAAGCCCGGCGGGGGGAGGAGCGGCCCTTTGTCATGCCCGAGCGCTGTCCCGAATGCGGCCAGCCAGCGGTGCGCCCGGCCGGTGAAGCGGCCTGGCGCTGCACCAATCAGAGCTGTCCGGCCCGTCTTTACGAGGCGCTGGTGCATTTTGTCTCCCGCCCGGCCTACGACATCGCTGGTTTGGGGCCGGCCGTGCTGCGCCAGCTGATTGAGGCCGGTTTGGTACGCGATGCCGCCGATTTGTTCAGCCTCACCTTTGAGCAGGTGCGCCGGCTGGAGCGCATGGGCGACAAATCCACGGCCAACCTGCTGCAGGCCATCCAGGACAGCAAGCAAAATCCTCTGCACCGCCTGATTTTCGCCCTGGGCATCCGCCACGTGGGGGAAAAGGCGGCCCGCACCCTGGCCCGGCACTTCGGCAGTATGGAGCGTCTGCTTAAGGCCGGGGCGGAGGAGCTGACCGCCCTGCCCGAAATTGGTCCCAAAATAGCGGGCAGCATTGTGGAATACCTGGCCAATCCGGCCAACCGGCAGCTGATCCAGCGCTTGCAAAAGGCCGGTTTGAACATGCAGGAGGAACCACCCGCCGCTGCAGTTCCCGGCAGCCCCCTGGCGGGCAAGAAGGTGGTGCTGACGGGAACGCTCAGCAGCATGACCCGCCAGCAGGCCAAAGAAGCCGTGGAAAAGCTGGGCGGCGAGGTCAGCAACAGCGTGAGCAAAAAGACCGACCTGGTGGTGGCCGGCACCGATCCCGGCAGCAAGCTGGACAAAGCCCGCCAGCTGGGCGTGCCGGTGATTGGCGAGCAGGAGTTTCTGGCTTTATTGCGGTAAATTTTACCGTTTGTTATAATGTTGTCAGTTTGTGCTGAAAAAACGCAAGGAAGGTGCTGTCCGTGCTGACCAAAGAGCAAGTGGAGCATGTGGCCCTGCTGGCCCGGCTGGCTCTGAAGCCGGAGGAAACCGAGCTGTACAGCCGCCAGCTGTCGGCCATTCTGGAATACGCCCGCAAGCTGGAAGAACTGGACGTGAGCGACGTGCCGCCCACGGCCCACGTTTTGCCCCTGCGCAACGTCCTGCGCCAGGACCGGGTGGGGGAACACCTGCCGCCGGCTGCCGCCCTGGCCAACGCGCCCGAGCGGGAAGACAACTATTTCAAGGTACCGCGCATTGTCTAGGGGGTGAGGGGTTTGGACTTTCATTATTTAACGGCCCACGAAATCGCCCGGCTGTACCGGCGGCGAGAGCTGAGCGCCAGTGAAATGACCGTGGCCGTGTTCAGCCGCATTGAAGAACTGGAAGACCGGTTGCACGCCTACATCACCTTGAACAAGGAACAGGCGCTGGCCAAAGCCCGGGAGGTGGATGAGAAGCTGGCCCGGGGCGAGGAGCTACCGCCGCTGGCCGGCATTCCGGTAGCCATTAAGGACAATATCTGCACCCGGGGTTTGCGCACCACCTGCGCCTCAAAGATGCTGTACAATTACATCCCGCCTTACAATGCCACCGTGGTGGAAAAACTGCTGGCCCATGATGTGGTAATCATTGGCAAAACCAATATGGACGAGTTTGCCATGGGCTCTTCCACCGAAAACTCGGGCTTTTACCCCACCGCCAACCCCTGGGACACTTCCCGCGTGCCGGGCGGTTCCAGCGGTGGCTCGGCGGCCGCTGTGGCCAGCGGGGAGGCGGTGCTGGCCCTGGGCTCGGATACCGGGGGCTCGATTCGCCAGCCAGCCGCCTTCTGCGGCGTGGTGGGGCTCAAGCCCACCTACGGGGCGGTGTCGCGCTTCGGCCTGGTGGCCTTTGCTTCCTCCCTGGATCAGATTGGTCCCCTGGCCCGCGATGTCACCGACTGTGCCCTGCTGCTGCAGGCCATAGCCGGACACGATCCCCAGGACTCCACCTCGGCTCCCGGGCCGGTGCCCGACTACCAGGCCGCCCTGCGGCGCGAGTTGAAGGGTATAAAAATCGGTCTGCCCCGGGAGTACATGGGGCAGGGCATCGATCCGGCGGTGCGGCAGGTGGTGGAGCAGGCCGCCCGCCAGCTGGCCGATCTGGGCGCCATGCTGGAGGAAACCACCCTGCCCCACATTGAGTATGCCGTACCGGCCTATTATTTAATCGCCACGGCCGAGGCCAGTTCCAACCTGGCCCGTTACGACGGGGTGCGCTACGGGCTGCGCAGCCCGCAGCCGGCCGATGTGGTGGACATGTTCATGCACACCCGCAGCCAGGGGTTTGGGGCCGAGGTGAAGCGGCGGATTATGCTGGGCACTTACGCGCTTTCAGCCGGCTATTACGATGCCTATTACCTGCGGGCCATGAAGGTGCGCACCCTGATCCGGCAGGACCTGCTGCGTGCCCTGGAACAGTTCGACTGTCTGCTCTGCCCGGCCACGGTTGCCCCTGCTTTCAGACAGGGTGAAAAGGTGGCCGATCCTTTGCAGATGTATCTGGCCGATATCACCACCATACCGGTCAATCTGGCCGGTTTGCCGGGGGTGGCCCTGCCGGCTGGGCAGGCCGGCGGACTGCCGGTGGGCATCCAGCTGGTGGGTCGCCCCTTTGGCGAGGATCTGCTATTGGGGGTGGCCTACGCCTTTGAGCAGAGCACATCCCACCACAAGCTGCGCCCGCAGCTCTAGCCGGGGCGAAAGGGGAGAGGAAACATTGGCCTACGAAGCAGTAATTGGACTGGAAGTGCATGTGGAACTGAAAACCGGCAGCAAGATCTTCTGCAGCTGCAGCACGCAGTTCGGCGGCGAGCCCAATACCCATGTCTGTCCGGTTTGTCTGGGTTTGCCCGGCGTGCTGCCCGTGCTCAACCAGAAAGTGGTGGAGTATGCTGTGCGGGCCTCCCTGGCGCTGAACTGCCAGATAGCCTCCTTTTCCAAGTTTGACCGGAAAAATTACTACTATCCCGACCTGCCCAAAAATTATCAGATCTCCCAGTATGATCTGCCCATCGCCCGGGATGGCTATCTGGATATAGAAACAGTGCAGGGCGTGAAGCGCATTGGCATCATCCGTGTGCACATGGAGGAAGATGCCGGCAAGCTGGTGCACCAGGGCACCATATCCACCAGTCCCTATTCGCTGGTGGACTACAACCGCACTGGCGTGCCGCTGATTGAAATTGTCTCCCAACCCGATTTGCGCACGCCCGAAGAGGCCCGCCGTTATATGGAGAAGCTGCGGGCCATCATCCAGTACACCGGCGTTTCGGACTGCAAGATGGAGGAGGGCTCGCTGCGCTGTGACGCCAACGTTTCGGTGCGGCCGGCGGGCAGCAGCGCACTGGGTACCAAAACCGAGATCAAGAACCTGAACTCCTTTAAGGCCCTGCAGCGGGCCCTGGAGTATGAAATCGAGCGCCAGATCCAGGTGCTGGAAGATGGGGGGCGCATTGTTCAGGAAACCCGCACCTGGGATGAAAACCGGGGCATCACCCTGTCCATGCGCAGCAAGGAAGAAGCCCACGACTACCGCTATTTCCCCGACCCCGATCTGGTGCCGCTGGAAATCGATCCGGAATGGGTGGAACAAATTCGCCGCAGCCTGCCCGAGCTGCCCGACCAGCGCCGCAGCCGGTACATCGAGCAGCTGGGCCTGTCCGCCTATGATGCCGGTATCATCACCGCCAGCAAGCAAATGGCCGATTTCTTCGAGGAGTGCCTGCAGCACTATCCCGGGGCCAAGGCCGTGGCCAACTGGCTGATGGGTGATCTCACCCGTCTGCTCAATGCTGAAAACAAGGAGATTGAACAATGTTTGATTAAGCCCGTCCAACTGGCCCGCATGCTCCGGCTGCTGGACGAAGGTACCATCAGCGGCAAGATCGCCAAGACGGTTTTTGAGGAAATGTATCGCACCGGCCAGGACCCGGAGCGGATTGTGCAGGAAAAGGGCCTGGTGCAGATCTCGGACACCGGGGCCATTGCCGCGGTGGTGGATCAGGTCATTGCCGCCAACCCCAAAGTGGTGGAGGACTACCGGGGCGGCAAGGAAAAGGCCCTGGGCTTTCTGGTGGGTCAGGTGATGAAACAAACGCGGGGCAAGGCCAACCCGGAACTGGTGAACAAACTGCTCAAAGAAAAAATACAGTAGAAAAAGCAGCGCCCGGCAAGGCTCCATGCCGGGCGTTTTTTCTGGCGGCGGGTTGGGCAAAGGCAGTGCCGGCAGTCTTTCCCATGCTGACCTGGCCGGGCGTCAAATGATCACCGGCGGATCGCCGGGATCGGGATTGTTGACGGCGGGTTCGGTCGCTCCGCTCGTCTCTTCTTCCAGTTCAGCCAGCAGGGCGCGGAATTTGAGGGCGTGAACCGTTTCGTCCTCCCGGATGCCCAGCATGGTGGTCACTACCGACGGGTTGGAACTGCAGTCGGCGATTTTCTTGTAAAACTCGATAGCGTGTTCCTCATCGGCAATGGCCAGGCGAATACCTTCTACAAGGCTGTCTACCTGGGGTGGGTAGGGGCTGGCCGGTGGCGGCAATTGACCGGTCATTTCCTTGTACAGATGGGCAATCTGGCCGGCATGGCGCCGCTCGTCCCGCCGGGCTTCCGCCAGGGCGTCCACCGCTTCAAAGTCGTTGCCGGCCATGGCCAGCAGATTGCTGTAAAAGGCATCGGCCTTGCGCTCATCCTGATAGGCTTCCAGCAGCATTTCTGCCAGATTGTGGTGGGTGCAGCTCATGCTAACCCTCTCCTTACTAAAATAAACCTGTGTTTCTATAATATGTGGAAACGCAGTTGATGGTGTCGCCAGGAAATACCCGGGGTAATATTTTGCCTGGGGCGGGTGCCGGTACCGCAAGGTGAATAATTATTTATGGTCATGAATAAATATTCACATGTCGGCCCGGGGCAGGCGCCAGACAATTTTGGCAAAATTGTTAAAACAACTGTATACAGTATAAGTTTTCCGGACAAGTTCCCGCTTTGGTCCTTTTATGTTATCATATGAAAAAGTTTGGCGGGAAGCCTTGATCCGCAATTGTGCATGATGCATTGATGCATAAATTTACCGAAGGGGTGAGTGGAGCAAGTGAGCAAACTGGTACCGGGCAAGCAGATTTACATTGTGGACACCACACTGCGCGACGGCGAGCAGACCGCCGGGGTGGTTTTTGCCAACCGGGAAAAGGTGCGCATTGCCAAATTTCTGGACGAACTGGGTGTGGATCAAATCGAGGCCGGCATCCCGGTGATGGGAGGCGACGAAAAGGAAGCCATCACGGCCATCTGCCGGTCCGGGCTGAAAGCCAGCATTATGGGCTGGAACCGGCCGGTGATCAAGGATATTGAAGAATCACTCTCCTGCGGAGTGGATGCGGTGGCCATATCCATCTCCACTTCCGACATCCACATCAAATATAAACTGCAGACCAGCCGGGAATGGGTGCTGGAAAACATGGTCAAAGCGGTGGAGTTTGCCAAAAAAGAAGGCATGTACATCTCAGTCAACGCGGAAGACGCTTCTCGCAGCGATCCGGAATTCCTGATCCAGTTCGCCCGGGCGGCCAAAGAAGCCGGAGCCGACCGCCTGCGTTACTGCGACACGGTGGGCATTCTGGAGCCCTTTGTTACCTATGAAAAAATCAAATACATCCGCGAGAACGTGGATATTGACATTGAAATGCACACCCACAACGACTTCGGCATGGCCACGGCCAACGCCCTGGCCGGCGTGCGGGCGGGCGCCAGCTGGGTGGGGGTGACTGTAATCGGCCTGGGCGAGCGGGCCGGTAACGCCGCCCTGGAGGAAGTAGTGATGGCCTTAAAGCACCTGCAGGGCATCGACCTGGGCTACAAAACCGAGCTGTTCCGGGAAGTGGCCGAGTATGTCTCCCGCGCTTCCGGGCGCGAGCTGCCGGCCTGGAAAGCTATTGTGGGCTCCAACATGTTTGCCCACGAATCGGGCATTCACGCCGACGGCGCTCTGAAGAACCCCAAAACCTACGAGGCCTTTGCGCCCGAAGAGGTGGGCCTGGAGCGCCAGATCCTGGTGGGCAAGCACTCGGGCACCGCGGCCCTCAAGGCCAAGTTTGCCGAATACGGCATTCACCTGAGCGACCACAAGGCCAGCGAGCTGCTGCCCAAGGTGCGTTCCTACTGCGTGCAGCTCAAGCGGCCCCTCTTTGACAAAGAGCTGATGTACCTGTACGAGGACTACTTCGGCAAACCCAAATTCTGATTTTGCTCCCCGGAGGGCGGGCCGGCTGCGGCGGCAGCCGGCTGCCGGCCCGGTAATTCCAGTCAGAAAGCAGGGATAATTTTGGGACAGACCATTATTGAAAAAATCCTTTCCGCTCACAGCGGCCAGACCGTGCACGCCGGTGATCTGGTGGTGGCCGATGTGGATTTGATCATGGGGCAGGACGGCACCACGCCCCTGGCCATCAAGGCTTTTGAAAACATGGGCGGGGAGAAGGTTTTTGACCCGGAAAAAGTGGCCCTGGTTATCGACCACAGCGCTCCCAGCCCCAATGAAGGGGTTTCCGCCCTGCACCAGCTGATGCGCAATTTCGCCCGGGCCAAGGGAGTGCGCCTCTACGATATCGGCGAGGGGGTCTGCCACCAGCTGATGCCCGAAAGCGGCCGGGTGGGGCCGGGCAGTTTGGTGATTGGCGCCGACTCCCATACCTGCACCTACGGGGCGCTGAACGCCTTTTCCACGGGTGTGGGTTCCACCGATCTGGCCGGAGCGATTATTTCTGGCAAAATGTGGTTCAAGGTACCCGAAACCTGCAAGTTTGTCTGCCACGGCCGCCTGCCGGCGGGCGTATACGCCAAGGATTTGATCCTCTACCTGATCGGTGATGTCACGGCCGACGGGGCCACTTATATGAGCGCCGAATATACCGGCGAGGCGGTGGAGGCCCTGTCCATGGACGGTCGCTTCACTGTGTGCAACATGGCCATTGAGATGGGAGCCAAGGCCGGGATCATGCGGGCCGATGAGAAAACCTTCGCCTGGCTGGCCCGCTACACCGACCGCCGCTTCAGCGCCGTGGATCCCGACCCCGATGCCGTGTATGCCCGGGTGAAGGAGTACGACGTTGCGGAGCTGCCGCCCCAGGTGGCCCGTCCCCATCGCGTGGACAATGTCTGTCCGGTAAGCGAGGTGGCCGGTACGCCCATCCAGCAGGCGGTCATCGGCACCTGCACCAACGGCCGCCTGGAAGATTTGCACATCGCCGCGGCCATCCTGGCCGGGCGCCGGGTGCACCCCGATGTGCGCCTGATTGTGGCCCCGGCTTCCAAAGCCATCTACCTGGCCGCCATGCGCGACGGCACCCTGGCCACACTGGTGGAGGCCGGGGCGGCGGTGGTCACACCGGGCTGCGGTCCCTGCGTGGGCACCCACAACGGCGTGCCCTCGGACGGTGAGAATGTAATTTCCACGGCCAACCGCAACTTCAAGGGGCGCATGGGCAACAGCAACGCCTTCATTTACCTGGCCTCGCCGGCCACCGTGGCCGCGTCGGCCCTGGCCGGCTGCATTGCCGACCCCAGAGAATTTGTAAAGCAGGTGAAGGCATGATTTTAAAAGGCAGAGCGCACAAATTTGGCAACGACGTGAATACCGATTATATCATCTCGGGAAAATACAAATTCAAGACTCTGGACATGAATGAACTGGCCAAACATGTCATGGAGGATCTGGATCCGGAGTTTTACAGCAAGATCGCGCCTGGCGACTTTATCGTGGCCGGCAGCAACTTCGGCTGCGGTTCCTCCCGGGAGCAGGCGCCCCTGGCCATCAAGCACGCCAGCATCAGCGCCGTGCTGGCCAAATCCTTTGCCCGCATTTTCTACCGCAATGCCATCAACACCGGCCTGCCCGTGGTGGAATGCGACACCGACCAGATCCAGCCGGGCGATCAACTGGAGCTGGATCTGGCCGGCGGCGTGCTGCGCAATTTAAGCCGCGGCCTGGACATTCCGGTGAAACCCCTGCCGCCCGTGATGTTGAAAATCCTTTCCGACGGCGGTCTGGCGCTGCATTTTCGCAAGTACGGCGGCTTTAATCTGTAAGTAACCAGAAACCACAGAACAGGAGAGGCAATTCATGGCTTATCAAGTCACCCTCATTCCCGGCGACGGCATCGGCCCGGAAATTGCCGAGGCTTCCCGCCGGGTGGTGGAAGCAACCGGTGTGCCCATCGCATGGGAAGTGGTGGAGGCCGGGGAGGCGGTCATACCCCGCTATGGTACCCCCCTGCCCGATTACGTGCTGGAGAGCGTGCGGCGCAACAAAGTGGCCTGGAAGGGTCCCTTGACCACGCCGGTGGGCAAGGGCTTCCGCAGTGTCAACGTCACCCTGCGCCAGGAGCTGGACCTTTATGCCAATGTGCGGCCGGCCCGCACCCTGCCCGGCATCAAAACCCGCTATGAAAACGTGGATTTGATTGTGGTGCGGGAAAACACCGAAGATCTCTACGCCGGCATAGAGCACCGGGTAGGCCGGGATGCGGCCGAGAGCATCAAGATTATCACCCGGGAGGCCAGCCTGCGTATTGTCCGCCATGCTTTCGAGCTGGCCCGCCGCCAGGGGCGGCGCAAGGTGACCGCGGTGCACAAGGCCAACATCATGAAGCTGACCGACGGCCTGTTTCTAGAGTGTGCCCGCCAGGTGGCCGGAGAATATCCCGACATCCAGTTCGAGGATATGATTGTGGACGCCATGTGCATGAAGCTGGTGCAGGCGCCGGAAAACTACGATGTGCTGGTCATGCCCAATTTGTACGGCGATATTGTCAGCGATTTGTGCGCCGGTCTGGTGGGCGGCCTGGGGGTGGCTCCCGGGGCCAACATCGGTCTGGAGGCCGCGGTTTTTGAACCGGTGCACGGCAGTGCTCCCAAACATGCCGGGCAAAACCGGGTCAACCCGCTGGCCATGCTGCTCTCCGGTGTGCTCATGTTGCAGCATCTGGGCGAGACGGCGGCGGCGCAGCGCATCACCCGGGCGGTGGAAGCCGTGCTGCGGGAGCAAAAACACCTCACCTACGACCTGGGCGGCAGCGCCTCCACGCTGGAAATGGCCCGGGCCATTATTGACAGGCTGGATTGACCCGGGGGAACATTGGCGGGCTTCCAGCCCGGACAACTAGTTTTTTTGCAGATAATTTGGTGTTCAAGAATACAGCAGTCGGCTGTTATGTTACAGCCGGCTGTTTTTTATGCATAAAAAATTACCGGGCGGGCCAGAATAACGCTGTGAATTCTCATATCCAAAAGAAGGGGAGGTGGAATTTTGTACTACACCGGGTACTCCACGGAACCCAGGAGCAAGCTGGAAAAAATGTACCAGGCGGATTATCCCTCCGGCGTAGCGGTAGAGCCCACCCCGATTACGGCGGGCGACGAGGTTACGGTGTTGTACAACGGCCTGCTGGCTAAAAACGGGGCCGACCAGGTCTACCTGCATGTGGGTTACGGGGATGCCGACAACTGGCAGGCGGTGTACGACCACAAGATGTCCAAAACCGGCTGGGGATGGGTCAAGACCCTGGAGATGCCCGATGCCAGACGCTTTAATTTCTGCTTCAAGGACAGCGCCAATAACTGGGACAACAACAACGGCCACAACTGGAGCTTTGTCATCCACAACGGGAATCGACCGATCCACTAGTCTCCCTTCCCTACCGGAGTAGCCGGTAGGGATTTTTTGAGCTTTAAGGAGGCGGAATCTTTTGCGTGTCTTGATGCTTTCCTGGGAATATCCGCCCAAGAGCGTGGGCGGCCTGGCCCAGCATGTCTACGATCTGACCCGGGCGCTGGTCAAACAGGGCGTAGAAGTGCACCTGGTGACCCTGGCCGCCGCCGGGGCACCGGCGGAGGAAGTGGTGCACGGGGTGCATGTTTACCGGGTGGAGCCGTATCACCTGTCGGCCCACAATTTTGCCCACTGGGCCACCCAGATGAATATTGCCCTGCTGGAAAAAATAATATATTTGCAGCAAAAAATGGGCGGTTTTGCCCTGGTGCACGCCCACGACTGGCTGGTGGCCTTTGCCGCCCGGGCGGTCAAACACGCCCTGCGCATCCCCCTGCTGGCCACCATCCACGCCACCGAGTACGGGCGCAACTACGGCCTGCATACCGATATGCAGCGCCAGATCAGCGACATTGAATGGTGGCTGTGCTTCGAGGCCTGGAAGGTGATCTGCTGCAGCCATTACATGCGCGGCGAAGTGCGGCACGTTTTTCAATTGCCCGAAGACAAGGTCATGGTCATTCCCAACGGTGTGGATGTGAGCAGTTTCAGCACGGTGAGCGCTCAGGCCCGGCGGGAGCACTATGCCGCTCCCGATGAAAAAATAGTTTTTTATGTGGGCCGGCTGGTGCGGGAAAAAGGCGTGCAGGTGCTGCTGGATGCGGCACCTCAGATCCTGCGCCACTATCCGCAGGCCAAGCTGGTCATCGCCGGGCGGGGCCCGTACGAGGGCACGCTGCGTTATCAGGCCGAGCAAATGGGCATCGCCCACCGCATTTACTTCACCGGTTACATTGACGACGCCCTGCGCAACAGCCTGTACAAATGGGCCAGTGTGGCCGTGTTTCCCAGCCTGTACGAGCCTTTCGGTATCGTGGCTCTGGAGGCCATGGCCGCCGGTACGCCGGTGGTGGTGTCGGATACCGGTGGTCTGGCGGAAATTGTCCGCCACGGGGTGGACGGGCTGAAAGCGTACACCGGCAATCCGTCTTCCCTGGCCGATATGATTTTGCAGCTCCTGCACAACCCGCAGCTGGCGGAAAGCCTCCGGCAGACCGCCTACCGGCGGGTGGTGGAACACTTCAGCTGGTCACAGATTGCCGCCCGTACGGCAGATGTTTACCGCCAGGTGGTGGAGGCGGGGCGCCGCTCGGCCTGGTACGCCTTTGCCGAGCGCAGCAGCGGTTTCCTGGAAAAGGTGACCCGCTTCTGGAGCCGGCCGGCAATTTAATCACAGGGAGGAATGTAGTTGAAAGCAATCATTATGGCCGGCGGGGAAGGGTCGCGGCTGCGGCCTCTCACCTGCGACCGGCCCAAACCCATGGTTCCGGTGGCCAATGTGCCCATGATGGAACACATTGTGGAACTGCTCAAACAGAGCGGCCTGACCCGCATCGGTGTCACTCTGCAGTACATGCCCCAGGTCATCCAGGAGTATTTCGGCAACGGGCGATCTTTCGGGGTGGATATGCAGTATTTCATTGAGGATAGCCCGCTGGGTACGGCCGGCAGTGTGAAAAATGCCGCCTCTTTCCTGGATGAAACCTTTCTGGTGATTAGCGGCGACGCCCTGACCGACTTTCCCCTGCCGCAGGCCATCGACTTCCACCGCCGGCGGGGAGCGCTGGCTACGCTGGTGCTGACCCGGGTGGACTGCCCCCTGGAGTACGGCGTGGTGATCGCCTCGGATGACGGCCGGGTGCAGCAGTTTCTGGAAAAACCGGCCTGGAGCGAAGTGTTCAGCGACACCGTAAACACGGGCATTTACATTCTGGAGCCCGAAGTGCTGCGTTATGTGCCGGAAGACCGGCCCTTTGATTTCAGCAAGGATCTCTTTCCCCTGCTGCTGCAGAAAAGGCAGCCCGTGCTGGGTGTGGTGCTGGAGGGATACTGGTGCGATATCGGCAATCTGACCCAGTATGTCCAGGCCCACCGGGCGGTGCTGGCCGGGCAGGCCCGGGTGCGCATCCGGGGCCGGCAGCTGGCGGAAAACATCTGGGCAGGCGCCGACTGCCAGATCAGCCCGCGGGCCCTGCTGCGCGGACCGCTGCTGTTGGGAGAACGCTGCACAGTGGAGGCGGGAGCCCGGCTGGAAGACGGCAGCGTGCTGGGGGATGGCTGCCAGGTGGGAGCGGGGGCCAGTGTCAAGCGCAGCGTGCTCTGGCGCCATGTCCAGCTGGGCAGCGATGCCGCCCTGCGGGGAGCCGTGCTGGGCGACCGGGTGCAGGTGCTCAAAGGGGCGGCGGCCTATGAGGGAGCGGTGATCGGTACCGGCTGTTTGCTGGGTGAGCAGTCTGTGATTAAGCCCGATGTCAAGCTCTGGCCCGGCAAGCAGGTGGAGGCCCGCTGCCAGGTGAGCAGCAGCCTGATCTGGGGAACCAGGCAGGCCCGCCGGCTTTTCGGCCTGGAAGGGGTGACCGGCCAGTTCAATGTGGAGCTCACCCCTGAAACTGCTCTCAAGCTGGCAGCGGCCTTTGTGGCGGCCCAGGGTGCCGCCGGGCGTCCGGTTGGCGTTTCCGCTGACGCCTGGCCGGCCGCCCAGGCCCTGCGCCATGCCGTACTGGCCGGCATCATGGGCGCGGGGGGACGGGCCTGCGATCTGGGTGCCGCCACCGTGCCGCTGGCTCGCTTTGCCGTGCGCTCGCTGGAACTGGCCGGCGGCGTGCATGTGCGGGTCCATCCGGATCAGCCCGAGCGCCTGGGTCTGCTTTTTCTGGACCGGCAGGGGGGCAACATCAGCCGGTCCAGTGAGCGCAAGGTGGAAAATTTGCTCTGGCGGGAGGACTTCCCCCGGGCGGCCGCCGGGCAGGTGCTGCCCGGGGATGTGCCGCCCGGCCTGCGGGAAAGTTACCTCTCCTATCTGGCGGCCACCATCGGGGGCAGTCACCTCAAGCGGCAACGGCCGCGCCTGGTCATGGCCTTCGACCGCCTGAACCTGGAATGGGCGGTGGAAGCCCTGGCCCGGCAGTTCAACCTGAGTATCCACAACCTGGATCACAGCCTGCCCGGACAGCTGCCCCGCAGCTGGGCCGGTTATCAGGAAATGCTGGGCCGGGTGGCGGAAAATGTGCGCCAGCAAAAGGCCCTGGCCGGGGCGATCCTGGCCCCTTCGGGGGACCGGCTGGTGCTGGTGGATGAAACCGGCCGGGTGATCAGCGATGAAATGCTGGTGCTGCTCATGGCTCTGGTTATCTTCAAGCTGCGGGGCGGGCCGGTGGTGGTGCCGGTCACCGCGCCGCGCACGGTGGAAGACCTGGCCCGGCAGTATGCCGCCCGGGTCATTCGCACCAAGACCGCCCTGCCCGATCTGCTGGAGCAGATATTGCGCCAGACGGAAAACCAGGACGGCCGCATCAACCAGATGCTGCTCAATTTTGATGCGCTGGGGGCCTGTCTGGCCGTGCTGGAGTTTGCCTTGAGCCGGGGTTTGACCCTGGGGCAGCTGGTGGAGGAGATTCCCGCCTTTTACCTGCACAAGCGCAGCGTCTTTGTACCCTGGGAGGCCAGGGGCACAGTGATGCGGCGCATGATTGAAGAACCGGAGGGCGGGGAACTGGAACTGCTGGACGGGGTGAAAGTGCTGCATCCCCAGGGCTGGGCCCTGGTGCTGCCCGATCCCGAGGAGCCGGTCTGCCGCATTTTTAGCGAAGGGGTGTCCATGGAGGTGGCCGAGGCCCTGACCGACTTCTATGAAGAAAAAATCCGGCAGATCGCCGGTATGCGCAAATCGGGCTAATACTGCAGCGTAATTTATAAACTGCTATTTACGGGTGTGCATCCTTCGCTCGCCCGAATTTCGTACCGGGCAGCACCGGCGGCTCGGTCGCGGGCGGTCCGGGCCGCCTCTGATTCGACATCCTGTCTCAACCGAGGCTGGCGCGGACGTCCTGTCCGCGCCTCCCGGCCCGCTGCCGCGCCCTCGCCGGGTGCTGCAACCGGTACTCCAGACGGGCTTGCTCAGGAAGACCACACCCGCCACCTCATGCTGAGTACAATAGATAAAGGCAGGCTCCGGCGGAGCCTGCCTTTGCTGCAGCATCTTGCCCGGGAAATGTCCCCTATGCTTTGAGGCCGGTGCCGTGGCCGGCGGAGTGGTCGGCTTTGTCCTCTACATAGAAGGGCCACTTGTGGGCGAACCAGTCAAAGAAGAGCATGGGGATGATCCACCAGAACAGCCACACCAGCGGCTTGTTGTTCAGATGGTGTCCGTTGAACTCCACCGGATTGTTGACAAACTGGGAGGGCAGGCCCAGCACCGGCTCGCAGAGCAGGTAGTAGAGCTTGCCGATGATGGCGGCGCAGACAAACACGCCGATGGTGCGGATAATCCAGCCCGTGGCCACGCCCATGTGCTGCGGCCAGTTGTCAAACCAGTGATTCCAGGCCAGGAAGGGGAACAGGGTGAAGCCGGCAATGGTGGCGCAGTGATAATAGCGGTAATCCAGGCTCATAATGCCGTCCTTTAAAGTGGGATCGGCCGGGCCGTAAATGGCGGCCATGGCGGCCATGAGCACTTTTACCGTAATAAAGGCCAGGATGATGATGGAGATCAGGCCGAAGAAGCCGGACCAGGGCTGTTTTTTCACCAGATCCCAGGGCTTGCCCGCCCACACGTTGGCGGTCATGAACAGGTAGACAATCATCCACTCATACACGCCGATGATGAAGTTGACACTCTTGGTGCCGGCAATGCCCTCCCACCAGATGCTGCCCGTGAGCATGGTCTGCTTGAGGGCCAGGGCGAAGAAGGGGAAGATGAGCAGGCCGTAGGCCAGGGCCGTGATAATGGCCGTCCAGCCCCACTCGGCCATACCCAGGGCCGGCTGGGAGAGCTGGCCGCCCCAGGGCCACTTCTTGAACAGGATGGTCCAGAAGGGGAAGGTGAAAAAGCCGATCAGCACGATCAGGGTGATGGCCGCCCCCACCGGCGACTCCCAGAGGATGTGGGCGTGCTTGTGGGTGATGTGTTCCATCTGGGTGACGCTCCAGATGGGCATCATGATCTTGCCCAGGAACTTATCCAAAATTACATAAATGATAAACCAGGTCATAAAGATGTTGACCGCGGTTTCCACAATCAAACGCTGCAGCGGCGGCAGCTTCTGAAATGGCCAGTCGCCAAAAAGGATGTGCTGCCATACACCCACCAGAATCATCCAGGCCAGGAAGGCCAGGAAGGGTTGTTCATACTTGGCGAAAGGTCCCCGGGGATCGGCGAAGATCCACCACAGGACGAGAGCAATCAGAGTAAACACAACCGATGCGATAATGCCGGTTAAAGGTTGACCCCAGCGGGGGCGGATACCGTGCGCCGCCATACAATACCTCCTTTGAAATGAGTAAATTGGTTGGTTGACCCATGAGGCGAGCAATTATTTAACCGGTTTTTGGGCTGTCCGTGCAGGCCTGGCCGGTGCGGTGGCCTGTCTGCCGCTCCTGCCCGGCGGTGCCGGTGGCAGCCACGTATCACCTCCCCTTCCTGATATTACTGTGAATTTTATGAATGCTGGCGTAACAAAATGCAAAAAGCGTGGCAAAAGTCTGAAAATTTTATAAAAAATATTTTTTCGCTGCTCAAATATCCATTTTTGGGCCTGCCGGCAGGCGGTACAGGCCTTGCTTTTTTGGGGCGTGCTGTGTTAAATGTAAACCATAGTAATCATGCTGTGGGTAAAAATAAAAAAAAGCAGGCAAACCAACCGGCCTGCTTTTAAATGTTAACAGCAGCAACATGTAAATTAATGGTGGGGGGGGCCGGGCCAGCGGCTAGCCGGCCGTGCGGAAGAGGGTGTAATCCAGATGGGGGAAAATGTTGTGCTTTTCTTCCAGAACGTTCAGCCACTGCTCATCAATATTCCCTTCCCGGATCTGGCGGCAAAGGCGCAGAAAGTTGTCCAGATGGCAGCGGGTGCGGCGCACGGCATAGTCCACCATGGTGCCCGTGCTCATGATGAAGGCCCAGTCGCTGCTCTGGGCCAGCAGTAGTTCCCGGGCGGCCTGGGTGAGGGCGCGCCGCTCGGTGCCGGCGGCCTGCGGGCGGCTATCGGCCAGCTCTTGCATGTAGGTGGCGGCCATGTGCAGGTGGCGGTAGACCCAGTCATTGGACTGGCAGAGCCAGACCTCGTGATAGCCCTTGTTGCCCCAGCTGGAGGTGCAGGGCGTGGCCGTCTGGTTTACCGGGTAAAGCTGCAGGTACTGGGACGGGGTGATCAGCCGGAAAGTATCCTGGTCGCAGGCCACCTTGCGGCAAAGATATTCCAGGAAGAGCGGCCCCTCGTACCACCAGTGGCCAAACAACTCGGCATCGTAGGGAGCCACCACAATGGGCCGGCGGTCCATGATCCCGGCCAGGTAGTCAATCTGCAGCTGGCGGTTGAACAGGAAGTTGCCGGCGTGGACGGCCGCCTTTTCCCGGGCCGTTTCGGGCACATAGGGTTCCTTGTGGTTGGTGCGGCCCGTAATGCGGTAGTATTTTATTCCCGTGTTCACCCGGATGCCGTCCGGGTGAATGTAAGGCTTGATATACTCTATATCCAGATCGAAACCGATGTCCCGGTAATACTCCCGGTAGTCGAAGTCCCCCGGGTAACCTTCACTGGCGCTCCACACCTGTTTGGAGGACTCCACATCGCGGCCAAAGGCGTGCACGCCGGAAGGGCAGCGCAAGGGAGCGAAAATGCCGTAACGGGGCCGCCGGGAGGCGAAGAGCAGGCCGTGGGTATCCACAAAAAAGAACTTGATCCCGAACTCGGCCAGCACTTCGTCGATCCCTTCGCTGTAGGCGCACTCGGGCAGCCAGATGCCGGCCGGCGGCTGTCCAAAATGATGGGTATGCGCCTGCACGGCCGTGCCAATCTGGGCCCGCACGGCGCTTTGCTGGGTGGCCAGCAGCGGCAGGTAGCCGTGGGTGGCGGCGCAGGTAATAATTTCCAGATAACCGGCCTCCTGAAAACCCTTGAATCCCTGCAGCAGATTGCGCTGGTAGTGGTGGCTGAACAGGATCCGGGCCTGGCGGAACCGGTCCAGGTACATGCGGGCGGTGGGAGCGAAGCAGGTATCCCGGGTTCTTTCCACTTCCTTTTCGGCCAGCTCCAGCAGCAGGTCCAGGTGGCTGATATAACGCTGCTGCAGCAGCGGATCGGCCAGCATGGCCGCCAGGGGCGGGGAGATGGACAGGGTCAGCCGGGCGGGTATACCGTCCCGCTGCAGCGACTCCAGGGTGCTCAGGAGGGGGATGTAGGTTTCGGTGATGGCTTCAAACAGCCAGCGCTCTTCCAGAAAATGTTCGTGTTCGGTGTGCCGCACGTAGGGCAGGTGGGCATGCAGGACCAGACAGAGGAATCCTTTGGGCATGAACGGGTATACCTCCTAATGGGGGGCCGGCTTTTGCTGCAGCTGCGGCGAGGAAACCTGCATTTCCACCAGGCGGGCCAGCATTTCCTCCGCCAGCAGGGGGGAGCCCAGACCGGTTTGCACCTGGATGTGTTTGTACACTTCCAGCAGCGGCGGCCATTCTTCATCAGTCAGACTGGAAACCGCGGCCCGCGGTGTGGTTACGATGTTGCTGCGCAGCAGCATGACAAAACGGCCGTCCGGCAAAAGGCGGCCCAGTTCCACACAGTAATCGTGTTCGGGCAGGCCCACATTGATGTACCAGTTGCTGGTGTAGTCGGCAATTTCAATATCAGTGAAGCTGCGGGCATTGGATCCATTGAAGTGGCCAATGCCGGTGACATCGTAAACGCGCAGTACGGGGCGTGATTTTTGCCAGGTCGAGCTGCCGTATGTGGCAACAAATTCTTCCTGGCGGGCAGCGGTGACCTCCCAGTAGGCATAGAGCCAGTATGGATCTCGGGCCAGGAGCACCAGCCGGTCGCGCTGGTATTGCTCGGGCAAATCGGGATTGGCCAGACCGGGGCGTGGTTTGAGATGAGGGATGGATATTTCGCCAGCGTATTCTTCCGACCAGTCCCGGCGCAGCGGGGTGGCGGGCTTAAGGCGCGGCCGGCCGGCGCGGGCTACCGTGTGCCAGAGCAGCGCGGCCGCCACGGCAAACAGCAGGATGATCAGCCACAGGAGCATGCTGGCCATGTATAATTACCTCCTTTGCGCAAAAAATAAAAGCCTTGCTGGAGAACCTGCTTATCAAAGGCTTTTTTTATTATTACCGTCCGGCCTTTGCTTTATAATCCTGGATTCTTTTTATTTTCGATCTGTGCCAATTTCCATGAATCAACCGGGGCTTTTTTTGAGGTATAATAACAGTAATGTGAAAAAATCGGGCCAAAACCGTCACCTGACAGCAGTTTGGTCCCCTATGCATCTGCATAATCAACCGGAAAGTGAGTGAAAAAATGTTCGCAGACCAGCAAATCAAAGCTATCCTGCAGGAAGCCCGCACCATTGCCGTGGTAGGCCTGTCCGACAAACCGCAGCGGGATAGCTACCGGGTGGCCGAGTACCTGCAAAGGCAGGGCTACCGGATCATCCCGGTCAACCCGACCATAGAATGCGTACTGGGGGAGCGTTCCTATCCCTCGCTGGCCGCCGTGCCCGGGCCGGTGGACATTGTGGACATCTTTCGCCGCAGTGAGGAGGTGCCGCCCGTGGTGGCCGAAGCCCTGGAGAAAAAGCCGCGGCTAATCTGGCTGCAGCGGGGTGTGGTCAGCCCTCAGGCGGCCGAACTGGCGGCGGCGGCCGGCGTGCCCCTGGTCATGGACCGCTGCCTGAAGGTGGAGCACGGGCGGCTTTTGGGGTAGGCTGCCCGCTGCGGATTCCGGGCGAGCGCAGAGGAGCGCCCGCCTGTGAAAATATGGAAATAACCCTGGAGTATTCAGCGAAGGCGAGATTGCGTAAATGAATAAACAGCAACCGGTAAACCTGGCGGCAACTGCCGGTATCGACCAGATTACCGCTACCCTGCAGCGGCTGTATCCGGGAGCCACCACCGACCTGATCTATGAAAACCCCTTTCAACTGCTCATTGCCGTTATGCTTTCAGCCCAGTCCACCGATAAACAGGTGAACAAGGTAACCGCCCGCCTCTTTGCCCGGTACCGGACACCGGAAGAGATCGCCCGGCTGACCCCGGAAGAACTGGCCCCCCTGATCCAGGGCTGCGGACTATACCGCAACAAAAGCAAACATATCATAGAGACCTGCCGTACCCTGGTGGAAAAACACGGCGGACAGGTGCCCAGCAGCCGGGAGGAGCTGGAAAAACTGCCCGGCGTGGGGCGCAAGACGGCCAGCGTGGTGCTGATGGCCGCCTTCGGACAGGCCACCCTGCCTGTAGACACTCATGTCTTCCGGCTGGCCCGCCGGCTGGGCCTGGCCGCGGGCCGCACCCCCCGGGTCGTGGAAGAGCAACTGCTGGCCATTGTGCCGCCCGGGCAGCGCCGCTTTTTTCACCACGCTCTGATCAAGCACGGCCGGGCGGTTTGCCTGGCCCGCCGCCCCCGCTGCGCCGCCTGCGACCTGCGGGGCTGCTGCCGGTATTATCAGGAGAAGGGCCTTAATATTCCTGGTATGTCAGTTGTCTAACAATCACAGCGTAAATTAAGCGGGTGTGCCCTTCCCGTGTGCAGTTGGGACGAGCGCAGGAAGCACAACCGCGTCTGACAATTTGTCCGTTTTGAACTATAGCGGCAAGAAGGAGTGACCCCACATTGCACATCGTGCTGGTTGAGCCGGAAATACCGGCCAACACCGGCAATATCGCCCGCACCTGTGCCGTCACCGGCGCCCGCCTGCACCTGGTGGGCAAACTGGGCTTTTCCACCGAGGACAAATACCTGAAAAGAGCCGGCCTGGATTACTGGCACCTTTTAGACATCACCTATTATGACAGCCTGGAGCAGTTTCTGGAAAGCCACTCCACCGCTCGCCTGCACCTGGCCACCACCCGGGGCGGCCGCTGGTACACCAATGTGCCCTACGGGCCGGACGACTTTCTGGTTTTTGGCAAAGAGACCCAGGGGCTGCCCCGGGAACTGCTGGCCGCCCGTCCGGAACAGTGCATCCGCATCCCCATGCGGCCTGGCGTGCGCTCGCTCAATCTGTCTAACGCCGTGGCCATTGTGCTCTATGAAGCGCTGCGCCAGCAGGGCTTTGCCGGAATGGTTTAACCCGCGCACCGGGAATTGCCGCGCTCCGGCCGGTTCACGGCCCCTGCCGGCCTTGAATGGTAAAAATGCTTGGCGGCGGGGCAGGAGAGGCTTTGCCGGCGGGCGAATTAATTGACTTTAGATAAACTTATACGAGGAGAACGGGCCGATGAATTTTAGCGTTTCCGAACTGCAAAAAAGACTGCAGCAGGCCGGCTACATCAGCGAGGACGAACTGGCCGTGAGCATCTACCTGGCCGTGGTGCTGCAAAAGCCCCTGCTGGTGGAAGGCGCCCCCGGTGTGGGCAAGACCGAAATCGCCCGCGCCCTGGCCGCGGTTTTCGACACCGACCTGATCCGCCTGCAGTGCTACGAAGGGCTGGATGAAAACAAGGCCCTTTATGAGTGGAACTACCAGCGCCAGCTTTTGAAAATCCAGATTCTGAAAGATCAGGCCTGCCGGCAGGAGGAAGTGGAAAAAGACCTTTTCTCCCGGGAATACCTGCTGCCCCGGCCGCTGCTGCAGGCCATCACCGCCCCCCGCCGGGTGGTGCTGCTGATTGACGAAGTGGACAAAGTGGACGCTCCCTTTGAGGCCTTTCTGTTTGAACTTTTGTCCGAATTTCAGGTTTCTATTCCCGAACTGGGCACCGTGCGGGCCAGCCACATCCCCCTGGTGGTGCTCACCAGCAACGGGGAGCGGGAACTGTCCGATGGATTAAAGCGCCGCTGTGTCTACCTTTACATCGACTTTCCCACCATTGAAAAAGAAGTGGCCATTTTGCAGGTGAAAGTGCCCGAGGCCGGGCACAAACTGAGCCTGGAGATAGCCCGCGCCGTGCATTACATCCGGGCCAGCCTGGCCATGCAAAAACAGCCCTCCATTGCCGAGACCATTGACTGGGCCCGCGCCCTGGTGGCCCTGCACGCCGACGGTCTGCAGCAGGACCTGATCCAGCAGACCGCGCCCGTGCTCCTCAAGAACAAGGCCGACCAGGACAAACTGCGCCAGCCCGAGCAGCTGCAGCAGGTGTGGCAGTATGCCGTGACCGGCCGCCCGCCCCAGGGCGCGGCGGCAACCGGCACCAGTGCGGGCGAGCCGGGCTGCGGCTGCGGCTGCGGAGGGCACGGGAAGTTGTAACTCTATGTGATACCTAGTTGGATCATGGCTGGTGACATGCGCGCATCCCGTGCTCGCCCGAACTGCGCGCCGGGCAGCACCAGCGGCTCGGTCGCGGGCGGGCCGGGCCGCCCCTGATTCGACATCCTGTCGCCACAGGGGGGGGCGCGGCCGTCCGGGCCGCGCCCCCC
>NZ_JBRAJI010000023.1:0-40281 GCF_052744395.1 Desulfurispora sp.
CTGGCAGGCAGCAAGCTGGCCGCCAGGGAGCGGGCGGCGGCGGCCGGGGTGCCCGTGCTGCCGGGCAGCCCGCAAGGTGTGACCAACCGGGAGCGGGCGCTGGCGGTAGCCAGCGAAATCGGCTATCCGGTGATCTTAAAGGCCAGTGCCGGCGGGGGCGGGCGGGGCATGCGCATCTGCCGGGACGGCCGGGAACTGGCGGAGGAACTGGCCATTGCCCGGGCCGAAGCGGCGGCTGCCTTTGGCGATGGTACGCTGTACCTGGAAAAGTATCTGGTACGGCCCCGGCATATCGAGGTGCAGATTCTGGGCGACCGCTATGGCCGGCTGGAGCACCTGGGTGAGCGGGAGTGCTCAGTGCAGCGCCGCTACCAGAAGCTGGTGGAGGAGTCGCCCTCACCGGCCCTGGATGAGCAGCTGCGGCTAAGGATGGGCGCGGCCGCGCTGCAGGTGGCGGCGGCCCTGGGTTACAGCAATGCCGGCACGGTGGAATTTTTGCTGGATGATGAGCAGAATTTTTACTTCATGGAAATCAACGCCCGCCTGCAGGTGGAGCACCCGGTCACCGAAATGGTGCGCGGGGTGGATCTGGTGCAGGAGCAGATCCGGCTGGCGGCCGGCGAGACTTTGTCCGCCCGCTTTCAGCCGGCCGGCCCGCGGGGCTGGGCCATCGAGTGCCGTATCAATGCCGAAGACCCGCAGCGGGGTTTTTGGCCCGCGCCGGGCACCATCCAGTGCTACCGCCCGCCCGGCGGCCCGGGGGTGCGCCTGGATACCCATATTTACCAGGGTTATCAGGTGCCGCCCTATTACGACTCGCTGCTGGCCAAACTGGTGGCCTGGGGTCCCGACCGGCCGGCCGCCCTGCGGGTGATGCAGCGGGCGCTAGCAGAGTTTGTCATTGCGCCCATTAGCACCACCCTCGAACTGCACCGGCAAATCATGGCCGATGCCGATTTCCAGGCCGGTCGCTATGACACCGGCTTTGTGCAGCGCTTTTTGCCGCCGGATGAGGAGGACGATTAGTTAAGGGGTGAGCAAGATGGGCCAGTGGATGGATGGATATTTGCAAAAACTGGCCCGCCTGCGGGAGGAAAACGCCCGCGGCGGGGGCGAGGAACTGCAGGCCCGGCAGCGCGAGCTGGGCAAGCTGACCGCCCGCCAGCGCATCGAGCGCCTGCTGGATCCGGACAGCTTTGAGGAGATCGGTTCGGCAGTGCGGGACACCCGGCCGCCCCTGGACGGCCGCTCCCGGCCCAGTCCGGGGGACGGGGTGGTGATGGGGCTGGGGCGCATTGCCGGCCGGCAGGTGCTGGTCTACGCCCTGGATTTCACCGTCATGGGCGGCGCTCTGGGTGACCAGGCGGCCTGGAAGCTGGTGGAGCTGGCCCAAATGGCCGGCCGCTTCCGGATGCCGCTGATCGGCATTTTTGACTCGGCCGGAGAGCGCCTGAGCATGGCGGACGGGGCGGTGGGGTATAGCGGTCTGGCCACGCTGCTCCGCCAGTACTGCCTGTATTCGGGGGTGGTGCCCCGCATTCACCTGCTGCTGGGTCCCTGTACCGGGCTTTTGGCCTACCTGCAGGTGCTGGCTGATTTTCTGATCATGCACCGGCAAAACGCCTTTCTCTGGCTGGGCGGGGAGATCAGCACCCCCGGCGCCGGTTCGGCCGACTTCCACATGCGCCGCAGCGGCCAGTGCGATCTGGTGGCCGACAGCGACCAGCAGGCCCTGGAGCTGGCCCGGCAGCTGCTGGAGTATCTGCCCCAGAGCTGCTGGGAAAGGCCGCCCCGGCTGCCGTTTAAGGAAGATGCCGGCCGCCTGCTGCCCGAACTGCCCGGAGTGTTGCCCGACAATCCCAAATTCACCTACGACATGCACGAGGTGATCGAACAGATTGTGGACGACGGCCGCTTTCTGGAGCTAAAGGCCGATTACGCCCCCCACCTGATCACGGGTTTTGCCCGCCTGGGCGGCCGGGTGGTGGGCCTGGTGGCCAACAATCCGGAGGAATTGAGCGGCATCTTTGAGCCCGATTCTTCAGACAAATACGACCGCTTTATGAACATCCTGGACGCTTTCCACATCCCCCTGGTCACCCTGGTGGACACTACCGCTTTTGTGCCGGGGGATAAATGGGAAAAACTGGGCGTAATCCGGCACGGGGCCAAACTGCTGCACAGCTATGCCAACCTCACCTGTCCCAAGGTGACCGTGGTGCTGCGCCGCTCCTACGGCGGGGGTAACATTGTCATGGGCTGTTCGCGCATGTATCCCGACTTCGTCTACGGCTGGCCCACCATGGAGTTTGCCCCCACCGGGCCGGAAACCGTAGTGCACGCCGTGTTCCACAAGGAGCTGGAAGCGGCGCGGCAAAAGGGCAACTACGAGCAGGTGTTCAACTTCTACCTGGGCATTTTGAAAGAGATGTTCAGCGTGTTCCAGATGGGCCAGCAGTGGACCACCTACTACACGGTGCACGAGATCATCCACCCGGCCGAGACGCGGGCCCGCATCCTGCGAGCTCTGGAAGCCACGGCCGACAAGCACGAGGAGTTGCCCGAGAGAAAACGCTGGATCAAGCCGGCTTGATGTGAGGTGACGCGGCAATGGGTAAAGTGATGCAAGAAGCCTGCCGGCGGC
Source organism: Desulfurispora sp. (assembly GCF_052744395.1). Classification (NCBI taxonomy): domain Bacteria; kingdom Bacillati; phylum Bacillota; class Clostridia; order Eubacteriales; family Desulfurisporaceae; genus Desulfurispora; species Desulfurispora sp. The sequence continues at coordinate 2,645 of NZ_JBRAJI010000023.1, forward strand.
TGGAAGAAATCCGGCAGCGCAACCTGGAGGGGGGCGGCGCGGCGGCCATCGAGCGGCAGCACGCCCGGGGCAAGCTGACCGCCCGGGAGAGGATTGACTGCCTGCTGGATGAGGACAGCTTTGCCGAGCTGGGCTCCTGTGTGCAGTCCACCGGCCGGCGCATTGACGGCAAGCGGGCCGAGGCTCCCTGCGACGGGGCGGTGGTTGGCACTGGGCGGGTGGAGGGCCGGCCGGTGGCGGTTTACGCCAGCGATTTCACGGTGTTTGGTGGTTCCATCGGCACCCAGCACCTGATGAAGTGCGCCCGGCTGATTGAAATGGCCGCCGCCTGGGGTATTCCCATGGTCTGGCTGCTGGATTCCTCCGGAGGGCGCCTGGGCTACCAGGATATTCCCACGGCGGGCATCGACTGGTATTTCGCTCTGGAAGCCCGCTATTCGGGAGTGATCCCCCAGATCAATGTGCTCATGGGCCCCTGCATTGCCGGGCAGGCCTATGCGCCCACCCTGTGCGATTTTCTGCTCATGAGCCGGGGTACGGGTTACCTGTGGCTGGGCGGCCCGCGCATGGTGGAGGCGGCCACCTCGGAGAAATTCGCTCAGGACCGGGAAATGGGCGGGGCCGACTACCATATGGCCTACAGCGGCACCTGCGACCTGGTGGGCGAGGGCGACCGGGAAACCATCGGGCTGGCCCGCACCCTGCTGGGTTACCTGCCCTCCAACTGGCGGGAGAAGCCCCCCCGCCGGGAGACCGCCGACAGCCCGGGACGCCTGTTGAGCGGGCTGGACGACCTGGTGCCCGACGACTGCGCCCGGGGCTATGACATGCACAATTTGATCGAGCAACTGGTGGACGACGGGGAGTATTTCGAGATCAAAAAGGACTATGCTCCCCAGCTGATCACCTGTTTTGGCCGCCTGAATGGGGAAGTGGTGGGCATAGTGGCCAGCAATCCCGGCCAGAAGGGCAGTGTGCTGGAGATTAACTCCTGCGACAAGTACTACCGCTTTTTGCAGGTGCTGGACGCCTATAATATCCCCCTGATTACCCTGATTGACACTCCGCCCGGCGTGCCGGGCCAGGAGCAGGAAGCGCTGGGTCTCCTGCGGCACGGGGCCAAAGTGCTGGATGTATACGCCACGGCCACCATTCCCAAGATCAGTGTAATCGTCCGGCAGGCCTATGGCGATGCCGGCAGTATCCTGCTGGGAGGAGTGAAGGGGCTGGGGGTAGATCTGTGCTACGCCTGGCCGGTGGCCCGGCTGGCCATCGAGTCTGCGCAGCTGGACTACCACCGCGTGTACGGCCGGGGGGTGGAGGCCGATGCCCATAGCGGCTACCTGGACCGGGCTCGCCAGGTGCTGGACGTGTTCCAGGTGGCCGGCAGCTGGACGGCCGGGGTGGTGGATGAGGTGATTCTGCCCGCCGAGACCCGGCGCAAGCTCTGCGAGGCCCTGGAGATCACCCGCCGTAAAAGCGAAAAACTGCCCCCGCGGGCCAAAAAGCACGGTACCGCTCCGGGCTAGGAAGCTGCCGGGCTGTGCCCCGGCCCATGACCGCTGCATGCCAGCATGTTTTGCGCTTTAAGACCGGGCAGGTTTGCTGCAGGACGGTGCCCAGCACACTCTGCTCACCACCACACTGGTAGCCGGAGGCACCTCGGTGGTCATGCGGGGCTTTGAACCGGGAGCCCTGCTGCAGATCCTGCAGGCCGAAAAGGTAACCCTGCTTTTCGCCCTGCCCATGATGTACCGCTATTTACTGGAGCACCCGGCGGTGGACAGCTTTGACCTTTCCGCGCTGCGCACCTGCCTGTACGCCATGACGCCCATGGACCGGCGCACCCTGGAGCTGGCCCGGCAAAAATTCCCTGCCCGGTTTGTGCTGGGCACCGGCCAGACCGAATGCTACCCCACCACCAATTACTACCGGCCGGAATGGTATCCGGACAAGGAGGGCAACATCTGGGGGATGTCCTCACCCTGCTATGACACGGCAGTGATGGATGAGCAGGGCAATTTACTGCCGCCCGGGCAGGTGGGGGAGATTGTCTGGCGGGGGCCGGGAGCCATGGAGGGATATTTCAAGGACGCAGAAGCCACCCTGCAGTCCCGCCGCTTTGGCTGGCACCATTCCGGCGACATGGGCTACATCGACCAGGACGGCATGCTGGTCTTTGTGGATCGCAAGAAAGATATGATCAAGACCGGTGGGGAAAATGTACCCTCCCTGCGGGTGGAAACCGTGATCCTGGCCCATCCCGATGTAGAAGCTGCTGCCGTGATTGGCCTGCCCCACCCCCACTGGGTAGAGGCGGTCACCGCCGTGGTGGTGCCCCGGCCGGGCAGCAATCTGACCGAACAGGAAGTGAACCGCTGGTGCCGGCAGGAACTGGGCGGTTTCCAGGTGCCCAAGGCGGTGATTTTAGTGCAAGAACTGCCCCGTACCACCACCGGTAAAGTGAAAAAACACGAGCTGCGCAAAATGTTTGCCGGGCATTATGGAGCGTGAGCTGGCCAAATTTCCTTGCTGACGGCGGGGTTATGATCCCTGATGGATACTCTCTGAGCCAGTCTATAAAACCGGGTTAAACTTCTACCTGTGCCACCGCTCAAGTGGTGGCTTTTTTTATTCCGGGACGGCCATGGCCGTGTAAAATTTCAGCAGGTGGTGCAGGGAAATGCCCTCCCTTGAACATAGAAATGAAACCTCAGGCTGGTTGTAGGCAAATGTGTTGTGGAGGTATAATATTTACCAAAACAGCAGCCAGCATCTGGCCAGGGAGGAGGGGTGAAATCATGTCCGGTGGGCCGTACACCTATGACGACTATCGCCTGTTGGAGGAGGGCGGCCGCTATTTCTTAATGGAGGGGGAACTGGTGATGGTACCGGCACCGCGCACTGTGCACCAGCGGATAAGCAAAATGCTGCAAAAGCACATGGACAGGTTTGTAGAAAGCCATAATCTGGGCGAAGTGCTTTATGCGCCGGTGGATGTTTACCTGAGTGAGAAAGACGTGCTGCAGCCCGATATCATTTTCATTTCCCGGGGCCGCCTGGCCATCATTACCGAGGAAAACATCAAAGGCGCTCCCGACCTGGTAGTGGAAATCCTCTCTCCGGCCACAGCCCGCTATGACAAGGTGACCAAGAGCCGCCTTTATTACCAGTACGGGGTGCAGGAATACTGGCTGGTGGACCCGGACGGGCAGGTAGTGCAGGTGTTTGAGCGGGGCGAGCGCTATTGGAACCTGTACGATGCCTTTGACGTAGAGCAGACGCTTACTTCACCCCTTTTGCCCGGACTGGAAGTCCCCCTGGCCCGGGTTTTTGCTCCTCTGCCGGGCAGCACGGGCTAGCCGCCCAGGGTGATATCCTGGGTTTCGTACCAGCGGAGTGCCTGATAAAAGTGCTCCGGCACGAAATCGGGCCAGAGGTCGTCCACCACGTAGAAGTCGGCATAAATAGACTGCACAGGCAAAAAGCCGCTCAGTCTTCTCCGGCCGCCCCAGCGGATGATCAGGTCGATGCGGGATATATCGGCGGAAGCAATGGCCCCCGGCAGGCCCCTGACCGGGGTGCTGCCCCGGGAAAGAGCATGCTGTTGGGCATGGCTCAAATCCCACTTCCAGCCGTAATTGACCAGGAAATTCACCCGGATCAGGTCCCGGCCGAAGGTGTACCTTTGGGTATAAGGCAGCAGTTCCCGGGGGAACAGCGGGGAGCGGTAATCTCCCACCACCAGCAGGGAGGCATCGCGGTGGGCCAGCAGGTGCACCGCGTCGACGCAGGCCTTTTGGAATGCCCGGCACTGTACGGCCGGGCGTTTGGTGTTGTCCTGGGTGAAACCGTAAAAGGTCAGTTCCTGGACCCCCAGCTCTACGCACATTTCATAGAGCAGCAGACCCGGCTGCAGTCCTTTTTCGTAGCCTGCCTCTTTGGGCAGGCCGTTTTTTTCCGCCCAGCGGCGGTTGCCGTCGGGGATCACGCCGATGTGGCGGGGGATTCGCTTAAATTTGGACCCGGGCATGCGCTTCACCTCGCACCAAAAGGTTACCCGGGGCGGGCCAGAAATATGCAAAAAATAGGCATAAAGTCAAGTGTTGTCACACATAGGAACAATTACCATATAATGTAAACAGAAGCAATACACGATATTGCCCGGGTCAGATGACAGACCGGTCAGGGGGGATGCTGCAAGAAGCGTAGCAAGGTACTTTATTGGGCTGTGTGCTGAAAATCTGTAATCTTTCTTTTAGGAGGTTTTTCATTATGGCAATCAAACCGGGCCGGTGCCCTACACTGCCGGACGGAACTCCCAACTGCCCGCCGTTTACTGAAAAAGATTGTATTGAAGTAATCAAGGTTTACGACCAGTGTGTGAAAGAGGATGAGCTTTTAAGTTTCAATGCGGTTGATGCTGTGATCTGTAACGCTTTGCTTTTGCCTATACAGCCTACCGATGTAATTACCTGTACAGTCACAAATCCCCTGAGCTGTACCGTAACCTTTGGGGATTTCACCACTCCCTTCTTTCGCAGAATCAGGGTTTTTCAGACCATCGGGGTCACAGTGGTGGTAACGAGAGGAGCCATCGAGGTATGTAACTTCGCTACCACCCTGAGCAGTTTCCAGACCATTGTGCTGTGGGCCCCACCCGGCACATTTGTGGAGTGTGTGCCCCTTTCGGTAGGCGACTGCACCTGTGAAGTGGTGAACGTTAACGGCTCGCAGTTTATCATCTGCAGCGTGACGGTGTGCAAGGATTTTCAGGTGAAGGCTCCGGTCAAGCTGCTGGTGCCCAGCTACGGCTTCTGCGAACCGGTGCCCTGTCAGCCCGCTCCCGAAGACGGCCTGGTATGTCCGCCCGAGCCTCAGTTCCCGACCCAGCTGTGCCAGTTTTCGCCGGTGGTTACCGTGCAGGACAACGGCGCTGGCATTGCCGGCCTGGTGGTCAGCATTGATCGCAATAACGCCACCATCAGCGAAACCACGGTTGCTCCCAATGGAGATGCCGTCTTTGACACCATTGGCGCTATTGCCGGCGGTATTGATGTCATCCGGTTTACGCTGAACAACAAGCAGGTGGTCTTCCCCGTGCCGGTGGAATTCCTGGGTACCGACGGCGTGTTGCGTGACAGCGCTACCGTTTGCAACATCAGATTCAACAGGGTTGCTACCAGTCCGGTTCAGCAGTTTGAAGTATTCATCAACAATGTTCAGCTGCAGGGTGTCATCGATCCCTGATAGGAACCGGTCATATTCGGCGGGCGAACCGGTAACCACAAAAGTCTCTTGCCGGTTCGCCGGCAGCAAAAGGGAGGCAGCGGTCATGCACCGCTGCCTTCCGCATTTTCAGCCATCCGTCCACCCGGACGTGCTACTGCTCACCTTCAGCCGCCTTTGCCCGGAGGCTTCGGAGGCGGGTAGCCGGGCAGGATATGCTTTTCCAGCCCGGGCCGGCCGGGTATTTGTGCCAGGTGTTCAGCTATTTTATAGTTCTTGTCAGGTGGGGTTGCGAGGGGTGCCTGTATTTGCAGGCTGCTGTCTTTGGGAGTGGGGAAGATAAACGAGGGAGGCACGGAAACTTTTGCCCTGTTTTTTACCGGGGCAGCTTTAGGGGGAGAAGGGGGAGGAGCTTGCCGCGCGGTATTTTTTTCTTCTTCCCAACGCTGAATGGCTTTTAGGACAGCTTCGACCAGCATTTCCGGATTGGCCGGTGGCGGTGCGGGGGAGGCTGCGGCCGTTTCTTGCACCGGCAATGGGTCGTCCGGGTGGGTCCTGGTTTTTTGAGCCGGCACCACCTCGGCGGTAATCCGGCCTTCCACCCGCACTTCGGTCCATTTGGTGCGGGAAATGAAATTTCTCAGTGCATCCAGCAGGCCGCTGCCGGCCGGTTTGCCCTCCCTGGTATGCACCTGGAGCGGCTGGCTGAAATAAATCCTTACTTCCACCTCGTCCGGTGGTTTGGTGATTTCCCCCATTTCCTGGCAGAAGGTCCTGGTGGTTACTATGGTGTCGTAGGCATCGTTGTTTAAATACGGCCAGCCGGTGTAACAAAAGACCAGATCATACTGCCCGATGGCTAGAATCTTCCTGCCGTGCTGCAGTTCGGCAGTCAGGTTGATATTGGTAATTTTACAGGTAACAGGGTATCCGGCCAGGGGCAAGGTGAAAAAGGAACGCAGCTCTTTATTAAACCTGGCTACGGTTTGACGGGACATATAATCGCCTCTTTTCCCGAAGTCTGTGATCTAGATAGAAAGGGAGGAATGCCCTTCCCTCCCTTTCTAGCCGGGTATAGCCTACCTGCCCTGGATGCGCTTTTGGCAGCGCAGCGGGGTGGTAAAAGCCGGTCGGCGGGCGCTCTGCAAGTAAAAGCGATGTCCATAGTAGCGTTGGATGGTCTGTTCGTCCAGGCCCAGGGACTTGTAATACTCCAGGATGCCTTGCGGGATTGTCTGCTGGGCAGTATGCGGACCGGCAGAGACTGTGTCCGGTTTACCGGCTGGGCTCGCTTGCTTGACTGCGGCGCTATTTTCTGCCTCCCTGGTTGCTGGATTAACTGTTTGGTCTGGGCATGGGGTTGCCATTTCGATAGGCGCAGGCTTGTCTGTGGTTGCTGGATTCTCCACCGGCGACGCGGCAGCGGTTTCAATTGCCGGAGTTTCCACCGGCAGTGCTTCTGCCGGTTCCAGATCCAGAATTTCCATAAAAAAACCCCCTTGCTTTGTTCTGGCGTGCACTGGCTGTATATAATAACCTCTCCTGGTTATTATATGCAGCCGCAGTCCGGGTGCTACAAAGTGACTGCCAGGCAAGGGGTTTGCTGTATTTTCGGTTATTTATCTTCAGGGTTTGATGAAAAGCTCGACCACCATCACCCAGTTGCCCTGTGGTATCACGGCCACGCCCACTTTGGTGAAGCTCGGGTTGAGCATGATTTGCCGGTGCGAGGTGCTGTTGATCAGCAGCAGGTGAGCCCGGCTTACGTCAGCGGCTTTGGCCAGTGTCTCGCCGTAACGCTGGTATCTGATACCAAAGGTATTCAGCAGTTGGCTGACTGTCCCGTATGTGGGTGAAGTATGGCTGAATGCGTTATGGGTCACCAGGTCGCAGGCCTTGGCCCGGGCCGCCTCTACCAGCCGCATGTCGACCTCTAGGGGAGGGACTCCGTTTTCACTGCGGGCGCTGTTCAGTAGCTGGAACAGGCGGGCTTCCGCAGCAGTCAGCCCGGAGGGTGCTGCCGGCAGTGTTGCGCCTGGTTGGTTCGCCGGCGTGCTTTGCTCCGGAGGAGTGGTGGGAGAGGTGCCGGGTGTTGTTGTAGGATTTGTTCCGGGTGCTGTAGCAGGATTCGTACCGGGTGTTGTGGTGGGGTTGGTGCCGGGTGCCGTGGTACTGCCGGGTGTGGTGCTGCTGTACGCGGGCGTGGTTCTATACTTTTGCAGTTTGTTGTAATAGTCCTGCAAAGCCTGGGAGGCGTGGGCATGGGGGACAAACATCCCTGCGTACAGAAGCAGCAGAGATGCCGTGGCGGTAAGGCGCAGCAAGATTTTTCGCATTTTCATACAATCCCACCTTTAATTTACTAATCTGGTTCCCAGATATTATATTGAAAAATGGCCTGTTTCTCAAACCGGCAGCTTGTCCCGGAGCTTTGGCCGGTAGCCAACAGGTTTGCGGTGGCCGTTTTCAGGGGATTTTCTGCAGGAATGATGGTAAATGGTTAATAATGTCACCGGCGGGGCATTTTTTCCACGCCCTCCAGCACCGGCAGGCCAGTGCTGCCGGCTGCCCCCAGTTCCTGGAAGCGGCGGGCGGTCACCAGCACCCGGCTTTCCAGCGAGCCCACGACCCGGTTGTAGGATTCCACGCTTTTTTCCAGGTGTTTGCGCAGGTCCTGGAAGTGGCCGGCCAAAACACCCAATCGCTCGTACAGCTCCCGGCCCAGGTCGCTGATGGCCCGGGCATTCTGGGCGATTTGCTCCTGGCGCCAGCCGTAGGCCACCGCCTTGAGCAGAGCGATCAGGGTGGTGGGCGTAGCCAGCAGCACCCGCCGGTCGGCGCCGTATTCGATCAGGGCGGGGTCCTGCTCCAGGGCGGCGCTGAAAAAGGTTTCCCCGGGTAAAAAAAGCACTACAAATTCAGGCGCGGTGGCAAACTGGCTCCAGTAGGCCTTGGATTCCAGCATGCCGATGTGGGCGCGGATTTGCCGGGCGTGTTCCTTCAATTTCTGTTGGCGGCTGCTTTCATCGCCGGCTTCCAGGGCTTCCAGGTAAGCCTTGAGCGGCGCTTTGGCATCCACCACAATGGTTTTCTGGTTGGGCAGGTGCACCACCAGGTCGGGGCGCAGGCGGCCCTGGTCGCTTGCCACGGTTACCTGCTCGGAAAAATCGCAGTAGGAGACCATGCCGGCCAGCTCCACCACCCGGCGCAGCTGGATTTCGCCCCAGCGGCCGCGCACTACCGGGGTTTTCAGGGCATTGACCAGGCGGCTGGTTTCGCTCTGCAGGCGGGCGCCGGTATCTAAAAGGGCCCGCACCTGTTCGGTCAGCCCGGCATAGGCCGCGGCCCGGGCCTTTTCCAGCTCCTGAATTTTGCTGTCCACTTTCTCCAGCGACTGCTGCAGCGGCTCTACCAGCCGGGCGATAGCCTCCTGGCGCTTTTCCAGGTCGCCCCGGGCACCCTCCTGAAATTTTTCCAGGGTGGCCCGGGCCAGCTCCAGAAAGGACTGGTTGTTGCTCTGCAGGGCCCGGGCGGCCAGGGCCTGGAAGGCGTCGCTCAGCTCCTGGCGGGCCCGGGTGAGCAGGGCCAGCTTTTCTTCGTTGGCCTTTTGCGACTGCTGGAGAAGGGTTTCCAGTTCGGTCAGCCGGGATCGGGCCTGGGCGTTTTCTGCCTGCAGCCTGTCCAGCGCTTGCTGTAGCTCATCCACCCGCGCGGCCTTTTCCCGGGCGGCCAGGAGCGGGCCGCGCAGCCAGAGCCAGGCCAGCAGGGCGCCCAGCACCGCCCCGGGCAGCAGAGTGGATAGCCACTTTAGACCTTCCATAAAAATAGCCTCCTGAGAAGAAAATCTTGCTAGTTAATTGTAGCGCGATCGGTAGTCGGTTACAAATAATTTTGCCGGGGGTGCCGGGCCAGGGTTGCAAAGGTCGCTGTGTTCGGGAAATCGGATGGCCGACAGTGTTAACCTGTAATAAATAATCATAAGTCCAAAATTTCCCCAATATTAATCCCTTCTTTACAGGTTTCTCCAGAAATATTTAATAAAAATCCCATAGAATACCTCCAGAAAAAATTGTTTGGAGGTGTTCAAGTGCGTCAGAACAGAACCCATCACTTTCTAGCTATTTTGCTGGTAGTAATGCTGCTGGTCAGCACCGGGGTGTCCTGGGCGGCAGACAACCAGACTGCCGCTGCCCGGCCGGTGAAAAATGTCATCCTGCTTATCCCCGATGGCATGAGTGTGGCCGGCACCACCCTGGCCCGCTGGTATCAGGGCGGTCAGCCTCTGGCCCTGGATGAAATGGCCTGCGGTCTGGTGCGCACCTATTCGGCCGACGCCCCCATTGCCGACTCGGCGCCCGCCGGTACGGCCTATGCCACGGGATTCAAGTCTCATACCGGCTATGTGGGCGTATTGCCTGAGGCCAATACCATGCCTGGCTTAAAGCCGCTGAGTGCTGCCGATAAAAAACGGCCTGTGGCCACAGTGCTGGAAGCGGCTCGTTTGGCCGGCAAGTCCACTGGCCTGGTAGTTACCTGTGAAATCCCTCATGCTACTCCGGCCGATTTTTCCGCCCACTATCCCAACCGCAGCAACTACGACGATATTTTAGAGCAACAGGTGTACAACGGTGTGGATGTAGTGCTGGGTGGCGGCAGCAAATTCCTGGCACCGGAAAATCGCAAGGACAAAGAGGATCTGGTGAAAGAGCTCAAAGTTCTGGGTTACCAGTACATCACCAAACCGGCCGAATTGCAGAACATTAAACAGGGCAAGGTGTGGGGTCTGTTTGCTCCCAAGGATCTGAGCTACGATTTTGACCGCAACCCGGCCGAGCAGCCTTCTCTGGCCGAAATGACCCGGAAGGCCATTGAGCTTATTTCTAAAGATAAAGACGGCTTTTTCCTGATGGTGGAGGGCAGCAAAATTGACTGGGCTTCCCACGCCAATGACCCGGTGGGCGTGATTGGCGATATCCTGGCTTTTGACCAGGCCGTAAAAGTGGCTTTGGATTTTGCTAAAAAAGACAAGCAGACCGTGGTGATTGCTGTCACCGACCACGGTAACGGCGGTATCAGTTTTGGTGACCGGGCACTGAGCAAGACCTATGATGAAACGCCACTGGACAGCTTTATCGCTCCCCTGAAAAAAGCTCGTCTAACCGGCGAAGGCGTGGAGAAAAAGCTCAATGCCGAACGCAGCAACATTGGGGAAGTGATGGCCAGCGCATACGGCATTACCGACCTGACGGCAGAGGAAATTGAGCAAATTAAAAACGCGAAAGCGGGCAGCTTGAATTATGTAGTGGGTCCCATAATCAGCAAACGGGCTCATGTGGGCTGGACCACCAACGGGCACACGGGTGAAGACGTAGTGCTGTATATGTACACGCCAGCCGGGGTACCGGGGCTAAAAGGTGTGGTGGAGAACACCGCCATCGCCCAGTATATGGCCAGTGTGCTCAAGCTGGATCTGGCCAGGGTTACCGACCGTCTTTTTGTGGAAGCCAAACCTGCCCTGGAAAAGAAAGGGGCAATGGTAACTCTGGACAATAGTGATGCAGCCAATATCAAGCTGGTAGCTCGAAAAGGCAGTAATAAGCTGGAAATACCTGTTAACAAGAATTATGTACTGTTTAATGGCAAAAAAATATTTCTGCCCGGTGTGAATGTGTATAACGGAGAAAAATTCTTTGTGGCCCGGGACGCTGTTGAATCAATTAAATAAGCGGTTGTCTGCCTCCTCAATATAGGTGTTTTCTGTGGTGTTATAACCCCCTTGTTGGCCGGAAAACCGGCCTTTTTTTATAAACTTAATCTGACTTTAAAGAGGTTCTAAGGCAGGTTAGATTTTTTAATAACAAAAGGTGTATATCATGATGGTTGGAATTGCTTGATATTTTTGCCGGTACTTTCATGGTGCTGTTAAGGAGAGGGGAGCATGAATATTCTGGTGACCGGGGGTTGTGGATTCATCGGGGCTAACTTTTTGAACATGTATGTGTCGCTTTATCCGGAACATAACTTTATTAACCTGGACAAACTGACTTATGCCGCCAACCCTTTCAGCCTGCAGAGCATTGCCCGGCGGCCCAACTATCATTTTGTACATGCTGATCTGGCCGATTATGATCGGGTGGAGGAAGTGTTTTCTCGGTATGACCCGCAGGTAGTGATTCATTTTGCTGCGGAAAGCCATGTAGACCGCAGTATTGTGGGTCCGGCCCCTTTTATCCAGTCCAACATTATGGGTACATTTCATTTACTGGAGGCCTGTCGCCAGTTTTGGGCCGAAAAAACCGACCGGGTGTTTCACCATATAAGCACGGACGAAGTATATGGTTCCCGGTTGGAAGGTTACTGTCAGGAGGGGAGCCCTTACGACCCCAGCAGTCCCTATGCAGCGTCCAAGGCGGCCAGCGACCATCTGGTACGGGCCTATCATCGCACTTATGGTTTGCCGGTAAAGATCACCAACTGCACCAACAACTATGGTCCTTACCAGTTTCCAGAAAAACTGATCCCTCTGATGATTTTGAACGCCATTAACGGCCGGCCGCTGCCGGTATACGGCACGGGGGAGAATGTACGCGACTGGATTTATGTGGAGGATCATTGCCGGGCTATCTGGCTGGTTATGCAAAAAGGTCGTCCGGGTGAGACCTACAATGTGGGGTCGGGTCGCGGGCATACCAACATGGAAGTGGTGCGAATGATTTGCGAGATACTGGCCGAGGAGACCGGGCGTCCGGCTGGAGAATACAAGCAAATGATTACTTTTGTCCAGGACCGGCCGGGACATGATTGGCGCTATGCAGTGGATACCTGCAAGATTAAAACCGAGCTGGGCTGGCAACCCCGGGAAAGTTTGTCCACCGGTTTGCGTAAAACCGTGCGCTGGTATTTGAATAACCGGGCCTGGGTGGAAACGGTGGTTTCTGGTGAATATCAGAAATGGCTGGAGCAAAATTATGCTTTTCGTTTTCAGCTGTCCGGTACTTTATGTGCAAAGTGAGGGGTTGATTAGGATGTTGAAGGGCATTGTACTGGCAGGTGGAGCAGGCAGCCGCCTGTATCCCATGACCAGTGTCACAACCAAGCAATTGCTACCGGTGTATGATAAGCCCATGATTTACTATCCGCTCAGTACCTTGATGTTAACTGGTATCAGGGAGATCCTGATTATTTCCACTCCCCAGGATCTCCCGCATTTTCAGCGCTTGCTGGGCGATGGGAGCCAGTTGGGCTTGAGATTGACCTACCAGGTGCAGCCCCGGCCGGAAGGCATTGCCCAGGCTTTTATTATTGGCCGGCAGTTTATTGGCCAGGATAATGTCTGTTTGATTCTGGGTGATAATATTTTCTATGGTCACGGCTTGCCGGAAATTTTGTCCCGGGCAGCCAGACGCCAGAAAGGTGCGGTTATTTTTGGCTATCCGGTTCAAGATCCCTGGCGTTACGGAGTGGTAGAGTTTGATGCTACGGGACGGGTGATCAGTATCCAGGAAAAACCGGCAGATCCGCCATCATCTTATGCCGTGCCGGGAATATATTTTTATGATTCTCGGGTGGTGGAAATTGCTGCAGCGCTTAAACCTTCCGCCCGGGGAGAGTTGGAAATCACCGATGTGAATATGGCTTACTTAAAGATGGGCGAACTGCGGGTGGAATTGCTGGGTCGGGGGATCGCCTGGCTGGATACTGGTACGCCGGAAAGTTTGCTGGAAGCGGCGGAGTTTATTGCTATTCTGGAGAAGCGTCAGGGGCTGAAAGTAGCCTGTCTAGAAGAAATAGCCTATCATATGGGATATATTGACCGGATGCAGCTGGAGCAACTGTGTGAACGATTGCCTGTTAACAACTATCGCCGGTATTTGCAAGAATTTTTGGCTGTTTCCAGCATCAATGAAGCCTATAAATCAGTGGTGGGAGGTTAACCCGTGCAGGAATGGAAAAGCGGGCCCATTGAGGGGGTTTATATTAAAAATCTGGTCAAAAATGTGGATGAGCGGGGCTTTTTGGTGGAGACCTATCGTTTGGATGAGCTGCCGCCTGATTTGACGCCGGTGATGAGCTATGTTTCCTATACCGAGCCGGGGGTTAGCCGGGGGCCGCATGCTCATGCACACCAGACCGATGTTTTTGCCTTTATCGGGCCGGCCAATTTTTTGGTCAAGCTGTGGGACAACCGTTCATCCAGCCCGACATATGGTAACTGCTTACAGTTCTACGCCGGTCAGGATAACCCGGTACTGGTGGTTGTTCCACCCGGAGTGGTGCACGGGTATAAAAACATTTCTCGTCTGCAGGCGGGAATGGTGCTCAACTACCCCAACCGCCTGTACCGGGGTGAGGGGCGACGGCAAAAGGTGGATGAGATACGGTATGAGGATATGGTTGATGCTCCCTTTTATATGGGGGAAAAGTAAAAAATGAAAATACTTTTACTGGGGAAAAATGGCCAGGTGGGTTGGGAACTGGCCGGGTTGTTGCCGGCTTATGGGACGGTAGTGGCCCTGGGGCGTTCCGAATTGGACCTGATGGACTTTGATGCAGTCATAGAAACCGTGCGCCGGATAAAGCCCCGGCTGATTATCAATGCTGCCGCCTATACCGCTGTAGAGCGGGCAGAGCGAGAACCTCAGGTGGCCATGGCCATAAATGGCATCGCGCCCGGTGTGCTGGCTCTGGAAACTAGGCGGCTGGGGGCCGCATTAATTCATTACTCCACCGATTATGTATTTGACGGACGTAAAAATACTCCTTATACCGAGCAGGATTTACCTGCACCGCTCAACACTTACGGCCTGACCAAATGGGCCGGTGAGCTGGCCGTCAGCCAGGTGGGAGCACCTCATATAATTTTGCGCACCAGCTGGGTTTATAGCAGCCGGGGACAAAATTTCCTGCGCACTATGTTGCGCTTGGCTCGTGAGCAGGAAATACTGCGGGTGGTGAACGATCAGGTGGGTGTTCCTACCTGGAGCCGGTACATAGCCCGGGTGACCATGCGCATTTTACAGCTGGGAGGCAGCGATCCGGTGGGCTTTTTGCAGCAATACGGAGGGATTTATCACCTTACTGCCGCCGGACAAACCACCTGGTACGATTATGCCTGCTTTTTACTGGCGGCCGATCCGGCCCGGCATGAACAGCGGCTTAAGCAGATTTTGCCCATTAGCAGCCGTGAGTATGCCAGCAAGGTAATCCGGCCGGCCTACGGGGTGCTGGGTTGCGATCAACTGGCCCGCCTCTTGGGGCTGCCGGTTCCCGGCTGGCAGGCAGGGGTGGAGCAATGTTTAAAGGAAAGTTTGACCTGGCGCCGGGGAGCCTAAAATGGCGATGGCCAGAGCATGGGTTTGACCATGGCTGATGGAAATCTGGAGGCTGCTGCCGGCGGGCAGGTATTTACGGCCTAAATCGTCTGACAGAAGCACCTGCGGCTGGCCTCCCGGCCGGGAGAAGATTTCTACCTTGGTCCAGTAAACCGGCTGTTCGGTGGGTAGATCCAGGGCGCGCAGGACGGCTTTTTTGGCTGCCAGGCGGCCGGCCAGTTTTTCCAGCGTTCGCCGGCGGTTTTCGCCAGTGCAGGAGGCCAGTTCCCGCCGGGTGAAGCAGTGGTACAGCCCGCCACTGCTTTTATTTATAACAAATTCCTTGATCTGGCTTACAGGTAAAATAGCAACGCCGGGACGAAAATTCCAGTGCATCCAATCAGCCCTTTTTTTGCCTTATTTAACCGAATTTTAAGTTTGATTTAATCTGCTGATCACGGCTTTTCATACAATAAGCTAACACAAAGCCGGTAACATGACAACTGATGTATGCAGTGTGGGTAGGTTAAAGAGTCATTAGGAAAGGGCATATTTGGCCCGTAAAGCGGGATTTAATGTCGTTATCATGGCGATTTGAAAAATAGATTGTTATAATCGAAAAAACAAATAAACAGCTAAAGCTTGAAAAATTACCTGTGGGGAGCGGGATAATAGATGAAACGGTTGGCTGGTTGGCTGAAAACAAAGCGCTTGTTGGTGCTTTGTGGAGTACTGGTGCTGGGCGCAGGCATTGGGTTGTGGCAGCTCAAATCCGGGGCGGCCGGTGGGGGAGTGGAAGTTTATGTATCTGCTGTACGCCAGCAAGAGCTGGCCAGGATGCTGGAAATGCCCGGCACGGTACGCCTGGAGGGTGTAGAGCATTTGACGGCTCGTATTGCAGCGCCCGTGAAGCAGGTGCATGTGCAGGTGGGACAACAGGTGCAGGCGGGGCAACTGCTGGCCGAACTGGATGTGAGCGACTATCAGTTGGATGTACAGCGTTTTAAAGCCCAGGTGGAGCAGGCCCGCTGGCAGCTGGAGCTGGCCCAGGCCGGAGCACGGAAGGAAGAGATAGCCATGTTGGAAGCCAGCCGGCGGCAGGTACAGGCGGCCTGGGAAAAAGCCCGTACTGACCAGCAGCGTTGGGAAATGCTGTACCGAGAAGGTGCTATTGCTCTGCAGCAGCTGGAGGCGGCCCGGCTGGAAACTGTCCGCCTGCGGGAGGAACTAACCCGGGTGGAACAGCAGCTGGCCCAGGCCCGTCAGGGGGCCAGAACACAAGAAGTGGGCGCTTTAAAGGCCAGGCTGGATGAGGTCCGGGCCGGACTGGAGCGGGCCCAACAGCAGGTGGCCTACGGGCGGGTGAGCAGTCCCATTTCCGGCCAGGTCTTGAACCGGGACGTCGAAGTAGGGCAGATGCTCTCGGTAGGTATGCCCATGTTCACTATTGGCGACCGGGCCAACCTGGTGGTGGAAGGGGAAGCGCCCGAGGAAAGCCTCTGGGCACTGCAGGTGGGACGCGAGGTGGAGATAACTGGCAGTGTGCTGCGGGGCAAACAGTGTCGGGGCAAGATTATCCGCATTGCGCCGGTACCCCAAGAAAACCTGCTTAAAAATGAACAGTCGCGGTACATATTCACGATCGCTCTTTCACCAGCGCCGGCCGACCTTTATGCGGGCATGAATGTGCAGGTGCGCTTTGAGCTTAAAGTGCCGGGGGCGCTGGTAATACCTGCCGATGCCCTGTTGGAAAAGGAAAATCAGGCCGATCAGGATACAGTCTGGGTGCTAGAACAGGGCCGGGCCCGCCTGCGCCCGGTAACCGTAGGGGTGAGAGTCGGACGGCAGGTAGAGATTTTAGCCGGGCTTAAAGCGGGCGAAAAAGTGATTTTATCGCCACCGGCCGATTTGAATGAACGAGTACAGGTGCGGGTGCGGGGGCAACAACAGTCTTGAAATGGCGGGAGGTGGTAGATGTTGGAGCCCGAAGTGGTGATGGATGTTCAGGGACTGGTGCGGCGCTATGGTGACTTTGTGGCAGTGGATCGGGTGGAATTTCAGGTGCGGCGGGGTGAAATTTTCGGCCTGCTGGGGCCCAACGGGGCCGGTAAAAGTACGCTGATCGGTATGCTGACCGGGGTGCTGGCTCCTTCGGACGGTCGGGCCAGCATCTGCAGCCTGGATTTGCTTACCCAGAGAGAAGCCATTAAAAAGTTGGTGGGACTGGTACCCCAGGATCTGGCGCTTTACCAGACCCTTACCGCCCGGGATAATCTGGCCTTCTTTGCGTCCCTGCATGAGATCAAGGGCAAGCTGCTCGAGCAGCGCATCCAGTTTGCTCTGGCTCTGGCCCAGCTGGAGGACTGGGCGGACAAGCCGGTGCGCTCCTATTCCGGAGGGATGAAGCGGCGGCTTAATCTAGCGGTAGCCCTGCTGCACCGGCCGCGCATCCTGTTCCTGGACGAGCCCACGGTAGGAGTGGATCCCCAGTCGCGCAACCACATTTTTGATTGCATTCGCCAGCTGGCTGCAGAAGGGCTAACCGTGTTTTACACCACCCATTATATGGAGGAAGCCCAGAGTTTATGTGACCGGGTGGGCATTTTTGACCGGGGGCGCATGATTGCGCTGGATACGCCTAAAAATCTGGTGCAGACGACCCGGAGCCGGTTGCTGGAGGTAGGGGTGCTTCACCTGCCCGGTTCTGTTCTGCAAGAAATAAAGGCCATGGAGGGGGTGGAGCAGGCTACAGAGGAAAATGGCCTGCTCCTGGTGACGGCAGTCGATATACCGGCAGTAGCGGTAAAGGTGCTTTCTCTGCTGGCGGAGCGAAAGGTGAGTTTTACTTCGGTGAATACCCCCGAGGTAAACCTGGAAACCGTGTTCTTGCAGCTTACCGGCAAGACCCTGCGCGATTAACGGGTGAGAGGGAGGGGCTGAATGAAATTCTGGTATATTGCCTGCAATGACTTGAAAATCCTCAGCCGGGACATTCCCAGCATTATTTACCTGTTTATTACCCCCATCATTGTTATTGCCATTGCCAGCTTTGCTCTTTCTGGATTGTGGAACTCGGGTACAGCGGTGTTTCGCATTCCGGTGGTACAACTGGATGATGGAGAGCTGGCGCAGGAGTTCATGGCCCACCTGCGCCAGGTCAAGGCGCTGGAGCTGGAGACCAGTTATGAGGAGGATGGGCGGCGTTACTCCATGGATGAAAAAACTGCCCGCAGGCTTATCAAGGAGCGCAAAGCGGCCATAATTATCCCCCGGGACTTTACCAGCCGGGTGCGCCGGGGGCAATTGGCCAGCATTGTGGTGCTGCAGGATCCGGTGGACCGGGTGGTCCCCAGTGTGGTGGCCGATATTACCCGCAGTATCATCAGCCGGTTTTCTACCATGAGCACAGGTATCCAAACCGCCCAGACGGCTACCGGGGTGTTGCAGCAGGATGTACAGCGGCAAGGAGGGGGTGTGGATCCCCGGCCAGCCCTGCGCCGGGCGGCCGATGTGGCGGAAGCCCTGGTGGAAGAACCGCCGGTGGTGGTTACTGTAAAAACTGCAGTTGCCGAGCAGCGCCGGGTAACTCCCTTCGAGGCCAATGTGCCGGGCTATGCGGTCATGTTTATTCTTTTCGGTACGGCGGGAGCAGCAGGCTCGTTGCTCCAGGAAAAGGAGGAGGGGACCATCCGCCGTTTGTTGACCATGCCGGTAAGCCGGGCGGATATTCTGGCCGGCAAAATGACTGCCAGCTTTTTGCAGTCATTGCTGCAGGCACTGGTGCTATTTGCCGTAGGCCATCTGGTATTCGGCATGTGGTTGGGCCGGGACCTGCCAGCTCTGGGTCTGGTGATTCTGGCTACCTGTGTAGCGGCCACAGGTTTGGGTATGCTGCTGGCCTCCCTGTGCCGTACCCGTTCCCAGGTTTCGGGAGTTTCGGTGCTGGTGGTGCTGGCCATGTCGGCGCTGGGGGGTTCCTGGTGGCCTATTTATATTGTGCCGGAGTGGATGCAAAAGGTGGCTCATATCACTCTTACCGCCTGGGCCATGGATGGATTCAACGCACTGCTTACCTACGGGGGAGACATGGGTGATGTGCTGTTACCGGTAGCTGTGCTTGTGGGAATGGGAGTGTTGTTTTTCGGCATAGCCCTGAGCCGGTTCCGGCTGGAGTAGCCAGGTGGCATTCTGGTCGGCATAACCGCTGTGTTGGACGACAGGCCATGAAATCGGGGAGGAGATTTTTTGCGCTGGGTGGAGAGTGAACTGGCGGTGCGCTTTTCTGAATGCGATCCCATGGGAGTAGTGCACCACGCTAATTATTTTGTCTGGTTTGAAGTGGGACGACTGGCTGTAGCCCGGGCTGCGGGCATAGATGTTCGAGGAATGGCAAAAGAACGGGTGTTTATGCCTGTGTTGCACTGTGAGTGTCGTTTTCGGGAGTCGGCTCGCTTTGATGACACTATTTTAGTGCGCACAGCGCTTTTGCCGCCCCGGGCGGCCCGGTTGGAGTTCGTCTATGAAGTGATGCGTTTGCCGGGGCATGTGCCCCTGGCCAGCGGGCGCACGGTTCATGCCGTAATTGTGCCGGGGCGGGGCATGCTGCTGTCTTTGCCAGCCGAGATGAAGCAACGGATTGAGGAGTTTTTAAACCAATGAGATTAGGCTGTGACATTGTCGATTTGCCGCGTCTGAATCTTATTTTGCAGCAATGGGAAACCGCCCTGCAAGCCCGCCTGCTGACAGCCGCTGAGCAGGCCTGGTGCAGCTGGGGAGATTTGCCTGTGCTGGTCAAAGTAGCAGCCTGTCTGGCGGTGAAAGAGAGCTTAATTAAGGCTCTGGGAGGACGGCAGACGGGCTTTAAGTGGACCGATTTGGAACTTTTGCTGCCGGGATGTCCGGTGCCTGTATGTCTGGTAAACCTGGTGCAGGAACTGGTCAGTCAGGTCGGCCTGGCGGCAGAGAAGCTGCATACCCAGCCCTGCCGGGCCTATGGACAGCGTGGCTGGGCGGTATGGGGCTGGAAGGAACAGATGGTAATAGCCGCGGTATTGCTGGACTATCAAGCATTCAGCGGGCAAAACCATCCAGAACCGGTACAGTGGTCAGGCGGCAATTATAACCGGAACGATTTGCTAACAATGTAGAAAGGGGCGGAGATTAAGTATGCTGGGTTTTGTTTTTCCCGGTCAGGGGTCGCAGCGGATTGGTATGGGTAGAGGGCTGGTGCGTTTTAGTCCGGCCGCCCGGCAGGTTTTTGAACGGGCCGGAGAGGTGCTGGGTTTTGATCTGCTGGAGCTGTGCTGTCAGGGCCCGGCAGGGCTTCTTACTGCCACAGTGAATGCCCAGCCGGCTATATTTACCTGCAGCATGGCTGCCCAGGCTCTTTTGGAAGAACGTGATGTGCAGGCCGCTGTGCTGGCCGGTCACAGTGTGGGAGAACTGGCTGCTCTATGCGCTGCGGGCTGCCTGGACTTTGAAGCAGCCTTGCTGGCTGTGCGCCGGCGGGGAGAGCTGATGGGGTCGGTAATGGCACCGGGGGCCATGATGGCCATTGTGGGTTTGGAAGCAGATCAGTTAGAAGAGCTGTGCCGTCAGGCGGCAGAGCTGGGGCCGGTGGTGATCGCTTTGCACAACAGCCCTACCCAGCTGGTGATTTCCGGAGCCAGACCGGCGGTGGAACGGGTGGGCGAGCTGGCCCGCCTGGCTGGCGCGTTAAAAGTAGTGCCCCTGGCGGTGAGTTCGGCCTTCCATTCACCCCTGATGAGCGAGGTGGTGGAAGAGTGGGCTCAATATGTAGCCGAATTAACCATCCGGCCACCGCGGGTACCGGTGGTGTTGAACACTACTGCCCGTATCAGTACCGATGTTGGGGAAATTCGCCGGGAGCTGGTGGAACAGCTTACTTTGCCAGTGCTCTGGACCCAGAGCGTACGGACCATGCAGCGTCAGGGAGTGCGGCGTTTGCTCGAAGTTGGCGACAGCAAAGTCCTAACCGGTCTGAGCCGCCAGATCAGCCGCGAGATAGAAGCCATTAGCCTGGAAAATCCGGCCGTGATTAACCGTCTGGTGGCAGAAAGCGCGGCCTAGGTACAGGTTTTCAGGAGGGAAGTGCCGTGTATTTTACACCGGAAACCGTGGCTCTGGTCACAGGTGCCTCACGGGGTATAGGCCGGGCTATTGCCCGGGAACTGGCCCATTGCGGAGCTAAAGTGGTGGTTAATTACAGCAGCAGTGCCGCGCAGGCGGAAAGTCTGGTGGCAGAGATCCAGAGCGAAGGTGGCCAGGCCTGGGCCTGGTCGGGCAATGTGGCCGAGGAAAAGGAGGTTGTAGCGCTGTTTCGCCGGGTGCGGGGCGAACTGGGCCGCCTGGACATTCTGGTGAACAATGCGGGCATTATACGTGACGGCTGGCTCATGATGATGGGTACGGCCAAATGGGATGAGGTGATCAATGTTAACTTAAAAGGCTGTTTTTTATGCACCAGGGAAGCCATAAAGATCATGGCCCATCAAAGGCAGGGAGTGATTATTAATATTACTTCTACCAGCGGGCTGGTTGGTCAGGAGGGGCAACTCAATTATTCGGCAGCCAAAGGGGGGATTATCTCCTTCACTAAAGGACTGGCCCGGGAAGCGGCCTCTCATGGGATCCGCGTCAATGCAGTGGCACCGGGTTTTATTGAAACCGATATGGTCAAACGCATGGAACCGGCCAGGCTCAAACAATACATAGAATTGGTTCCTTTAAAACGCATGGGCAGGCCCGAGGAAGTGGCCTACCTGGTAAGCTTCCTGGCATCACCCCGGGCCGCTTATATCACCGGCAAGGTTTTTACTATTGACGGCGGGTTGATCAGTGTTTAAATCAGCTTTTTTTAAAGGAGGATGAAAAATGCCCAGTGTAGAGGTATTGTGGCAGCGGGCCCAGGAGCGGCGCCGCCTCTGTCAACAGCTCAAGGAAATGATTGTGGACCGTTTGGACCTGCCTGTGGAAGCCGATTGGATTACTGATGACCAGCCGTTGATTGGTCGCGGGCTGGAGCTGGACAGTGTGGACGCGCTGGAGCTGGTGGTGGCGGTAGAAGCTGGTTTTGGTGCGGCCATTACCGATGATCGGATGGATGTATTCGGTTCGATCAACGGACTGGCTGATTTTATAGAAAAGAACCGTTTGGAGGAGTAGTAAACCATGAAATTAAAGCCTCCTCTGTCTGCCGACGACATCCGCAAACTGTTGCCCCACCGTTGGCCCTTTCTTTTGTTGGACCGGGTGGTAGAACTGGAGCCGGGCCGCCGGGCCGTAGGGATTAAAAACGTTGCTGTCAGTGAACCTTACTTTGCCGGTCACTTTCCGGCCGAGTCCATTATGCCCGGTGTACTCATTGTGGAGTGCCTGGCCCAGCTTACGGCAGTGGCCTACACAACCGGTGCCCTGGTCGAGCTGGAGCAGGCTGCCGGAGGCCAGAGCATGGCCGACGTGGATATTTCTGCTCAAGTGGGCTACCTGGTGGCAATAAAAAACATGAAGTTTCGCCGGCCGGTATCTCCGGGTGACAGGCTGGTGCTGGAGTGCCTGCTGGGCAGCTCGCTGGGTATTTTAACCAGTGTGCAGGTGAGCGCTCGCTGTGAAGGGGAACTGGTGGCCGAAGGGTCCCTGGTGGTCTCACGCCGGCCGGAGAAGGAGCAAAGCTATGAAGCGGTTTAATCTGAGCGGAGTAATTCTGGTTCTGCTGGGTCTGGCCTTCCTGGTGGAAACCTGGGGGCTGGTGCCTGGGGGAGTTGTCGGGCGGGTATGGCCGCTCATCCTGCTGGCGGTAGGGTTATACATTTTTTCTGTCAATAAGTGGCGGATGAATGCCGGTGGAGCCATTTTAGTACTGCTGGGAGCTTTTTTCTTCATTGATTCGTTGGGCTGGTTGCCCTTTAGTATTGCCGGCAGCCTCTGGCCGCTCATTCTGGTAGCGGTGGGTGTGTATTTGCTGGCTGGCCGCTAAGGGAGGAGAATATGTCGCGTATTACCGTACGCCCTTTTCAGGTTCAGGATGCTGCGGGCGTGGCCGAGCTGTATAACCGGTACGGCTACGGTCCCATCACCCATGGTTATCCGCTAACGGCGGAAGACATACAACGGGCCATGGTAGAAAGGGGCAAGATCCGTTTTGTTGTGGCGGTAAATGAGAATGGTCGGGTGGTGGGGACCATGTCTTTCCACCCGGTTTCCGGGCAGAAAGCGGCATCTCCCGGCGCAGTGTGGGGGGGCAAGTTCTTCATTCATCCGGAGTACAGGCTGGGTCAGATACCAGCCCAGCTTTTTACCAAAGGTATAGAGTACCTGGTGGAGCGAGGCTACAATCGCATTGACACCGAGGTGGCCCCGGGTAACCTGACTGCCATTTCCTTGTATAAAAGAGTTGGTTTTCGGCGTACTTACCGCTCCATTATTGATGGCGATGACTATCTGGAAATGATTAACTACACCCCTTATTTGGCCCGCTACTTTCAACAAGCGTTAAACCTGAAAGAGAATACCTATTTGGACAAGAATGTAGCCCAGGGCTGGAAAAACCTTCTGTCAACCCTGGCTGCGCGTTCCAGTGAGGTGGACAGCATTTACTGGCACGGGCGGGAAGTGGTGAGCTATGACCTGGAGATTGAACAAGCCCGGATACAATGTTTGATTGATCTGGAGTGCGAACAGATTATTGCTTTATACAGCAATATCTTCAGTTTTGAATGTTACCCTCATGCTGATCGCTGGCAGGCCGGGGCCGGTGAAGAGGTAACTTTATGTTTCCGGTACATCAATACATCCCAGACCGACTTTCGGCTGGCGGTGCGGCAATGCTGGCCCGATGGCCGGGAAGTAGCTTTGCTGGAAGGGATGTTGTTGGAACCGGGCGCCAGCTGGGAAAAAGAATTGTCCGTGGTGCTTCCCGAGTCAGGAGGGCCATTGGTATTGGAAAACCGGCTGTTGCTGGAGGAAATTTGGCCTGGACAGACCAACCGGTTTTACTTTACTTTTGCACTGCCTCTGAAGACTGTAGCCGGTGCAGCGGCAGGCGGTGGTCGTGGCCAGAAGGTGGTGGAATGCTGGAACACATCCGGTCAGGTCAGGGTGAGTATGGATGAAAGACAATGGTGCCTGGAAAATGCCGCCATAAAGGTACGGCTGGATGCGCGTACAGGAGCGCTGGAAGTGGTGGAGCGTACCACTGGAAAAGTTATGGTCCAGGAACCCTGGCCCGATTTGGGCCCGCCCTTTCCCGGGGGCTTTAAGCGGCCGGCGGAACGGCCGTTGCGTTTGGTGGAATGGCAGGAAAGTGCCGGCCGGAGTGAATTAGTGTTGGAAAGCCCGGCCAATATTTGGTGGTGGCGGGATAAGGCCAGTCTGAGCGCCATGCAGCCGCCCGGTGGGGAAATGCTGTGTGGCTACACATTGCGGCGCCGCTATGTTCTGGGTACAGATGGTACTTTGCTGATAGGCAGCGAACTGCACAAAAAACACTTTGACACTGCGGCGGGAGAGAGGGACTCTGCTGGAGCAAGCCAGTCCAGAGAGTTTTTTCTACGCCTTTATCCCTGGGCTAGCCAGCGCTTGCTGGACTTGACAGTGCCTTTAAAGAGCGGTTTGTGCCGGTTACCGGTAATCTATGAAAAATTCCCCTTTCTAACTCATGACTATGAGGGTATGCGGTCGGGCGACCTACCCCTTAGCCCGGATGATTATACAGCGCCCTGGTCGGCATTCAGCGGGGAGGGAATGGTGGTAGGCCTGATTTGGCCCGGCGCTCACGAGGTGCGATTTGGCTTGCACTGGATGCCTTCGGTGCTTTACCGCGTGATGTTGCCTTTATCGGGGGAAATGCATCGTTTCCCCAATTACTACTATTTTTGCGGGGCCGGTGATTATCGTCAGGTAGCCCGTTGCTGGCAGATGATGAACAAGTCTTGTTTGCCGGGCGCTGAACAACCCGTGGTGTTGAGCTGGCCGCCGGTGGTGGCCCAGGTAAAACCCGCACTCTTCTTGGCCGGCGAAAAAAAGGAAGTCACGGTAAAAATAAGGACTACCAGTCAAAAGCCCCGGGAGGGGGAGGTTTTCTTAATACTTCCTGCAGAAGCAGCAGCGGGGGGAGCTTTGGCCGGGGAGAAAATTGCGGCGGACAGGGCAGTTGGGGATATCCCGGGAAACAGGGAGTTTGGTAAACCGGAAAAACTCCGGAGCTGGGATAAACTGAAACAAATTTGCCGGCAGTGGCTGGTCAGGTGGAAGGAGCGGGGTAAACAAGGCGCCAACCGGGACGCCGGTAGCACCGGTTCCAAGCAACCAAAGCGGCAAGTAAGGTTATACAGGGGCGGGATTAGCTGGAGCAAGCCCTGTGAAGTGACTTACCCTGTTTGCTGGAATGGTTCACCGGGCATATGGCAGGGTGCGCTCATGTGGCAGGAAAAGGAGGGTCAGGTGGTTTGGCCCTGGCCGGTGCTGGTGCCGGGTAGCGCACGGGGCGAGGTGCAGGTTAAGCAGCTTTCCCAGCAATGGCGGGTGAGCAATGGACGCCTGCAGTTTACACTGGCCCCCCATTTTGCCGGCACCCTCATCGGCCTGCAGGCCGGGGCAAGGCAATGGCTTTATACCGGGTATCCCAAAATAAAGCCTATCGGTTCCTGTCCCGCTTCCCGGGGCGGGGCCAAGTTCTATCCGGTTACTGGAAGTGACGACTGGCTGGTTACCCTGAGCGCTGAAGAAGTGCCCTGGCAGTTTGTGGCCCAGGCATATGCTTCGCCAGGTAATGCACTGCCCTGGCGCGGGGTGCAGTTAACAGGAAAAACCGAACAGGAAGAATGGAAGCAACTGGAAGTATGCTTTTTCTTCTTGACTTTACCGGATAGTCCATTGCTCTGGGCGGTGGCCCAGTATCACTACCGGGGAGAGCAGGAAAGGCAATTTGATAGTGTTTTCAGCCTGCATGCCAACCCGGCTGCCGGCCAGCGCTTCTGCTGTCTGCGGGGAGAGGAAGTGCTGACCGTGGTCTCCGGGGAAGAAAAGGTTTCCGCCGTGTTGGGGGAAAGTGTGGGGGTGCTGGAGACAGCAGAAGGCACGCTGGCTCTGGTTACCTGTGGTCAACCGGGTAAAGTGTTGGGCAGGCAGCTGGCGGGAGGTTTGTGGCAGCTTATGGCCATGCAGCGGCTTAAGCTTTCACCTGGTAGCAGCCGGAGTGTAGCGGTTGGGCTCATGCTCGGGCCGGTAAATGCTTCTCCCCGGTTATACCGGCACCTGGCGGCAGTGCTGCCGGAAGGAGTGTAAGAACAGTGCGGCTGTTGGTTTTATCACTCAGCGAACACAGTTTGGGAGAATTGCACAATGCCTTGCTTTTTGCCCGGCAGTTACCGCATCCGGAGGATGATGTGCTGTTTGTAGCTACCGAAGGCCATAGTGCATATGTCCGGCAGGCGGGAATGTTGTGCCAGGTTTGGACCAAAAACCCTGCCCAGAACGGGCAATTGCTGGATGAATTGCTGGTTACTTGCCGGCCCGAGGTGGTACTGCTGGCCGATTATTACAACCTGTTCATGGAAGGGCCGCTGCTGGAACCGGCCCGGGTGGAAAAAATTGCTCTGCCGCTGGCTACTTTTGATTCCATGAACTTTGCTCCGGGCCCTACCAGGCTGGAAAAGGAAATTTTGCGCCATTGTCGGCACAGCAGGGTTTTTGGACGGGGTGGCCAGTTTCAGACCGTATTGCCTGCTGTGCCCGCCCATATGGCCGTACTGCGGTCCTGTCCCATCAACCGGCCGGTGGCGGAAAAAGGCATCTTGCCGGTTAGTTTGTATAAGGAATCCTGCTGGCAACAGGATGAGGATAAGCGGCGCAGTATTCGGCAACGGTTTAATTTTTCGGAGCGGGAAAAGCTGGTGATGCTGGCCAGGTCATCCTGGGCCCAGCTGGTGTTTCGGATTATTGCTATGGAACATGGCCGGGGTAACAGCTTTTCTTATGAGCGGGTACTGCAGCAGCTTTTGCGCCTCTATCTTGGGCAAGTAGAAGGAACGGTGGTGGTGCTGGGGATAGGTTTACAACCCGGTTTTAGTGCTGTTGATGAAAAGGTGCGCTTTGTATCGCTGCCCTTTTTGAGCCTGGAGGAATACCAGTCGCTGCTCTGGGCGGTGGATCTTTTTATAACTGATAATATTACCTCCTGTTCTGCAGCCAAAGCGGCTGTAGGAGGTGTGCCCGTGCTGGTGTTGACCAGTTCCCTGGAAAGCCGGGGTGACGGCATGTACCTGGCACCTTTTGAGCTCAGTGCGGAGGCGCTAAGGCTTTTGCAGCAATGGGAAAGAGCTGTACCGGGAAGTATTTTCCCTTACAATGTTTATCCCTTTGGCTGGATAAAGGAGCTTGCTCCTTTATTGCAGGACAACCCTTATTGCGATTTACTCGTTCGGGCGGAGATGTTTGATGTGCAGGGAACCGGCGAACTGATCCAGCGGCTGCTTTATGATCAGGCGGTCCAGGAGCGGTTGGCAGAAGCCCGGCAGCAATACCGCCAGATTTTGCTGACTTTGCCCGGAGCCCGGGAAGCCATGGAATGGGTGCACAATTATTAACCAGAAAGGAGCTGGGTCTAATGAGTTACACTTCACCTTTACAAAAATTCTATCAACCGGTAACCACTCAGCCGGCCGGTGATCTGGAGCTGCCCTGGGAATTTAGCAGCCTGGAGCAAGAATACCGGGCATTGCGTCAAAAGGCTGTCCTGCTGGACTTTTCTTATGCCGGCCGAATCCTGATCAGCGGCGAACAGGCCATGGAATATATGCAAAAGATGTGCACCCGGGATCTGGAATATCTTATGCCGGACCGCGCTTTATTTAGCCTGGTGCTGGATCAGGAGGCCCGGCCTCTGGATGTGGTTACGGTATACAATCATGGTGAGAGTTACTGGGTCGAAACATCGCCCTGGGGCCGCCAGGCCGTGTGGCAGCTTTTGACCGAAAATTGTGTTGATGGCATGGAAGTTCGGGATTTGAGCGAACAGTATGCTGTGCTGGGGCTGGAAGGTCCCTATGCCTGGCAGGTGCTGTCCCGGGTGGCCGATTTTGATGTCAGCATTCTGGCCTATAAAGGGTTTTTGCCCGCCAGCTGGCAGGGAGAACCGTTCTGGGTGGCCCGGATGGGATACACTGCAGAATACGGCTACAGGATCTATGCTGCTCCCGGCCTGGCGGAACAGCTCTGGACGGTGCTAGCCGGGGAAGCCGAACCGGCCGGCTATCATGCGCTGGAAGTGGCCATGCTGGAGGTGCGCCAACCTTTATTGCATCGAGAACTGGGTGAAGATGGCAATGTACTGCGCTGCGGACTTAACTGGCTGGTGGATTTGAATAAAGAAGATTTTTGGGGTAAAGAAGCATTAATGGCCCAAAGACAAAACGGTTATGATTACCTGACAGTAGGATTTTGTGCTGGTCCGGCGGTGCAACTGGCGGCAGGCTGTGTGGTAGCGGCGGCCGAGGGAACCGAGATCGGTCAGGTGGTTACCTGCCTATTTAGTCCTGGTCTGGGTAAACAACTGGGACTGGCGCGTCTGCAGCATGAGTGGACAGCTTCAGGACTGGATCTGCTGGTGCGCGATGTGCATGGGGAGTGGCAACCGGTGCGGACACTGTCTGCGCCCTATATCACCCCCAAGAGCTGGAATGTAGCTATGGTCTAAGCCCCGAAGGGCAAAAGATTTGGGGAGTGTTTGATTTGGCGGCAAACAGGGTTGTCATTACTGGTCTGGGTGTGGTTAGTGCGGCCGGGATAGGTCGAGAGGAATTCTGGCGCAATGTGGTAGCAGGGCGAACGGGAATTAAAATCCTTAAATCCATAGACTCTACAGAACTGCGTACTAAAGTAGCCGGTGAAATTCAAGATTATTGTCCTGAGGAGCATTTTTCCCGCCGGCAGTTGCGCCGTCTGGACCGGGCGGGGCAATATGCCGTGCTGGCGGCGCGGGAAGCCATTAAACAGGCCGGCCTGGAGGGGGCGGAAATAGATGCCAGCCGGGCAGGTGTGGTGCTGGGCACTTCTCTGGGCGGTATGCAGAGCGGCGACTGTTTTCACCGCCAGTGGTTGACCCGGGGTTTGCGCCGGGCCAGACCGGGCCTTTTACTCTCCTATCCCATACACACCCCTTGCGATGCGGTAGCGCATCATTTAGGGTGGCGTGGCCCGCGTTCGGTTATCTCTACTGCCTGTGCGGCCGGTGCCAATGCGCTGGGGTTGGCCCGGGACTTGTTGCTGGCCGGCCAGGCGGATGTAATGCTAGCCGGGGGGGTGGATCCCCTTTGCCTGCTCTCCTTTACTGGCTTTAGCGTTTTGCAAGCTGCCTGCCCGGAGCACTGTGCGCCTTACAGCCGCTCGGATGGGATGAATTTGGGTGAAGGGGCGGCGGTGCTGGTATTGGAACCGCTGGAAAGGGCCCTGGAACGCCGGGCCCCCATTCTGGCTGAATTTTTGGGCTATGCTCTTTCTGCCGATGCCTATCATCCTACTGCTCCCGATCCCAGCGGACGGGGAGCAGCGACAGCCATGATTCAAGCACTGCAAATGGCCGGTTTATCCCGGGAAGAGGTGAGCTATATTAACGGGCACGGTACCGGTACGCCGGCCAATGATCAGGCTGAGCCCCGGGCTATGCGTTTGGTGTTCGGTTCACGGCTTTCCTCCATCCCTATCAGCAGCACCAAATCTATTATTGGTCATACTCTGGGGGCGGCGGGAGCCATTGAAGTGGTTACCTGTACGCTGGCAGTGGAGCGGGATGTTATTCCTCCTACGATTAATTTCCATGCTGAGCGGGTGGCTTACCCTGATTTGGATTTTGTTCCCAATCGGTCCCGGGCCGGTCAGGTAGAGGTGGCGCTATCCAATTCCTTTGCCTTTGGTGGTAATAATGCCTGTGTAATTGTTGGAAAATATCGGGCCAGGAGGAGTATACCGCGGGAAGAACCTGCGGGTGAAGTAGTGATCACCGGGCTGGGGGCCGTGGGAGCGGCCGGAAACAGTATAGAGGAATGGTGGCGGGTGCTGGCCCGTGGGCAGACTTGCTGGGGTCCGGTGCATGGTTTTGATGTCAGTGCCTGCCGTTGCCAATTGGGGGCGGAAATGCCTGCCCTTTCTCCCCGGGGCATAGCATCACCGGAAGCCTGGCGGCGTATGGATACCCTGTCCCGGCAGGCTCTGGTGGCTGCCCGGCAGGCCATAAAGCACGCTGGTTTGAGTGTGGGTAAAGACAATGAAAATCGTATAGCAGTGATTTTTGCCACCGGCAGTGGGCCTATTGAGACTGTTGAAGCCTTTAATCGCAGTATTATTTTGCAGGGACCGGCTGCGGCCAATCCCAAGCTTTTTCCCAATACAGTGATGAATGCGGCAGCCGGACACATTTGCCTGGCTACAGGCATCAAAGGACCTACTTCAACGATCACGGCCGG
The DNA here is from genome assembly GCF_052744395.1 of Desulfurispora sp. Lineage (NCBI taxonomy): Bacteria > Bacillati > Bacillota > Clostridia > Eubacteriales > Desulfurisporaceae > Desulfurispora > Desulfurispora sp. Next base: position 32,664 of record NZ_JBRAJI010000023.1, read on the forward strand.
GGGAGTTTCCAGCCTGCAGGCCTTGATCTATGCGGCCCACATGTTGCGCTGTGGCCGGATAGATGCGGCACTGGTGGTTTGTGCTGACGAATTTAACCAGGCCCTGCTGGCAGGGCATGACTGTTTACCGGGTTTCCTGACCCGGGAGGCAGTGCGCCCCTTTGATGAACATAGCTCGGGTACCCTGCTGGGTGCGGCCGGAGTGGCGTTTGTGTTGGAACGAGAAGAGCTGGCCAGCCAAAGAGGGGCAGTTGGGCTGGCCCGCTGGCTGGGTTATGGCCTGGCCGGAGATACCCACAGGCTGGGCGGAGTGGATCCCCGGGGCGAAGACTGGAGTAGAGCTATCACCCGGGCCCTGGAGCAGGCCGGTGTGCAGCCTGCCGTGCTGGGCTATTGTGCAGCGGCAGCCAGTGGTGTGGCGGTGGTCGACCGGGCGGAAGCTTTAGCCCTTACAGCAGCTGGTTGCGCTGCTGTACCGGTAGGGGCTCCCAAGTCCCTGGTGGGGGACTGTATGGGATGCGCCGGGGCGGTTAACGTGCTGGCGGGTATACTGGCGCTGCGGGAGGGACAGCTCACGCCCACTGCCCATTTGCAAGAGCCTCTGGCTGATTTGCCCTTGGCTCACGTGCGCCAGCCCGTGCGGCAAGAAGTAAACTATGTGTTAATAAACTCATTTGCCTATGGCGGAAATTACACCAGCCTGGTGTTGGGCAGCGCCTAAACATGCAGGATGGCGGTCGGGAGGTGGGATTGGTGTCCGGTTTCAAATATGACGGGAATGTGGAAATGTGGCCCGGCAGTGCGGCAGCCTACATTGTGGAGCTGGTGGGTGAAAAGAAACGGGTGCTGGAGGTGGGTTGTGCTACCGGTTACATGAGCCGGGTGCTGAGCGAGAGACTTGGCTGTCAGGTAACCGGTATAGAAATTGACCCCCGGGGGGCGGAGAAGGCGGCAGCATACTGCCAGCAGGTAATTTGTGGTGATGTAGAACAAATGGATATGCCCTTTGCTCCGGCATCCTTTGATGTTGTTCTGATGGGCGATGTGCTGGAACATCTGCGCTTTCCCGACCGTGTGCTGGAAAAAGTGAGTCCTTTGCTGACTGCCGGTGGGTATGTGGTGGCTTCTATTCCCAATATTACTCATATTGCAGTCATCCTGGAGATGGCCCGGGGGCGCTTCCTCTATCAAGCGGTGGGCCTGCTGGATGATACTCATTTGCGGTTTTTTTGCCGGCAGACCGTGGGTGAGCTTTTCAGGCGTACTGGATACCAGATTACCCAGAGGCGGCAGGTCATAATTCCTCCCGAGCTCACCGAGTTTCAAAGCGAGGTTGGTTTGTATCCGCCGCAAATGCTGGATTTTATCCAGCAGCATCATCCCGATTATCATACCTATCAGTTTGTGGTAAAAGCTGTGCCCAATGCTGGGCTTAAAGCAAGCCAGGCCCTGGCAGGAAATGTGGAGCCGGAGAGAAAGGAATGGGACCAGGAACTGGTGAGCGGTAAATGGCACTCCCGGGCGGTGGAACGTTTGGTAGAAAGATTGCGCCGGCGGGAGCAGGAGCACTGCCGGGAATTACAACATCTGCGGGCTCTGCTGAGAGAGAAAGAAGCTGAATTGGCCTCCTTACGCGGTATGTCAGCTAAAATGTAAAAAAAACTTTACAGCTGGTTTACCATGTTTTAAAATCCGCCTGGTAATTATTTTAAGCATCGTGCTGCATAATGACCATAACACAGAAAATACGGCCTGTCGAAAAATACTATGCGGTGCAGCGAGGTGGCGCGATGTTGGGGCAAGTGATTAAGCGGGCGGTGGGCAGCCTGGCCTTGCGCGGGGAAACTGAGCAGGCAGTTGCTGCTTCGCCGGCGCAAAAGCAGATCAAAGGATTTGCTACCCACCTGTTCATCAACCGGCAGGCCCGGCAAATTCTCTACCGGGATGGTTGGGAACGGGAAGCCCGCTTGCTGGAGGGCTATGGGGCAGCTCTGGATGAGGGAACCGTTTGGGCCGACCGCTGGCTAAAAAACAACTGTCACTATTACGATCCTGCCTGCGGTGCAGGGCTCTGGCTCTGCGACCATGCAGCCAACAAATGCCAGCAGTTCTTTTTCCGGGCGCTGGCGCTGTGGGAGGGCCGGCAGACTCACAGGGCGATGCGCTTTTTGGGAGCCGCTGCACATCTGGTACAGGACCTTTGTGTGCCCCATCACGCTGCCCGGCAGGTGTTTCATGGCCATGCCGATTATGAAAAATGGGTGGAGCAAAACTTTCTCCATTATGCCGTGGAGGACAAAGGAATTTATTACCCCGGCCGTCGTCCGGCGGTCTGGGTAATCAGCAATGCCACCGTGTCCCGGGCTTTTTACCACCTGGTGTGCCAGTTCTCTCCCCGTTCTTATCATGTAGCTACCAGTGTGCTGCTGCCTTTGGCCCAGCGCAGCACAGCGGGTTTTTTGCAGAGCTTTTGCCAGTACATTATTTAAAGAAACTATCGTCCCGGTTCATGCAGAAAGTATTTTTAATCAATTTCACTTTCCATCGCCCGTCCTAGGAACGGGCATTTCTTGTGGCCGCACTACTGCCATTCCCGGCAGACATCCACCCAGCCGCGGCTTTTGGCATATTCCTCCAGTTCGGTGCAGGTGAGCTCAATAGCTGAATTGCTGCTGCCACAGGCGGGAAAAATGGTTTTAAATCTTTTGAGGGATACATCCAGATAAACCGGCAGCTCTTTTTTTAGCCCGAAAGGACAGACACCGCCCACGGCATGCCCGGTAAATTCCAGCGTTTCTTCCGGAGTGAGCATTCTGGGTTTTTGGCCGAAGGCGGCTTTGAATTTCTTGTTGTCCACCCGGGCATCGCCGGCGGTCACCACCAGCAGGGCGTCTGCGTCACTTTTAAAAGCCAGCGTTTTGGCAATGCGGGCCGGTTCCACTCCCAGGGCCCGGGCGGCCAGTTCCACTGTGGCGCTGGACACGCTAAATTCCAGGATGTCCTTTTCTCTGTGCCATTTCTGCAGGTGAGCGCGTGCTTGTTCAATAGACACGGGGCATGTTCCTTTCCAGACAAAGTTAGTTTGGTCACAGGAGGCCGTATTCCGCATATGGCCCGGTATAAAGCGGTACCACAGCGGCCAATGCGGGGCTTTAGCTCTGCATACTTCGACACGGCCTGGTATTCTTCCTGCTTTTACCGGTCATTATGCCGCCCGGCAGGCGTCTGAATGCGTGCCGGCAGCCCAGCGGGGAAAATTATTCTGGGGGCGAGAGGGTGGAGACAGGACCTTTCTGGTTAAGCATCCCGGCAGCGCTGCTGGCCGCATTGCTGGTCTGGGCGGGCAATGCCGGGCTGGCTTTGTGGTTTACCGGCCGGTGCAGAGTGGTGCTGCTGGGGCCGGCGCTGGAGGAGAGCACCAAAACTCTGCTGGCCCTGGCGCTGGGGGCCTGGCTGCCCGGGGTACATCTGGGTTTCGGCCTGCTGGAGGGTGTATGGGAGTGGCGGGCCGGCCGGGGGGACCGGCGGGCGCTGCTGGCCGCCGTGCTTACCCACGGCGCTCTGGGCGGGCTGACCTGGTATGTGCTGGGGTGGACTAACAGCATCTGGCCGGCCGTGCTTGCGGCCTGGCTGCTGCACGCCGCCTGGAACGGGCTGGTCTGGCGGCTGGCTCCGCCGGCTGGCCCGCGGGCGGCTTCACCAGCCCGGCCGGGGGCAAAATAAAATGGCGGCGGGTGGTTTGCTTTTGCTTACCCGTAGGTTATACTATGGATAACAGGGCAGGAGAGCTTTAGCCTCGGCTAAAGCTCTTTTCGTGCTGTCCTGGTTTTCACCCACTGCAGGTATTCTCTGCAGCGGGCAATTGCTGTTTTTGACGGTGATGCTATGTCCGGCTTGCTTACACCTGTACAGGCCACTGCCGAATATAAAACCGCCAGCCTGAATCTGGACAAAGGCCGTCCCCAGATGCTGATCGGCCTGTCCGGCGCGCCCCGGGCCTGTTTTGTGGCCGCCCTGGTGCAGGAGCGGGGCACTTGTGCCCTGGTGGTCACCACCTCCGAGCAGGATGCCCGCCAGCTGGTCGAAGACCTGGACGGCCTGCTGCCGGGGCGGGCGGAGCTTTTCCCGGCTTCGCCCGTGCCGCTTTATCAGGTGACGGCTCACGGTCGGGAGGCCATGGCCGGGCGGCTGAGCGTGTTAACCCGCCCGGTGCCGGAGCCCGTTGTGCTGGTGGCTTCCCTGGAAGCCTTTTTGCGCCGTCTGCCCGATCCGCGCGTCTTTCGGGCAGCCCGGCTGGAGCTGCAGGTGGGGCAGTCCTACTCCCCGGGCGAGCTGATGAAAAAACTGCTCGATCTGGGCTACGAGCGGGTGGACAAGGTGGAGGCACCCGGCCAGTTCGCCCGGCGGGGCGGTATTCTGGACATCTATCCGCTGACTGGTCAGCATCCGGTCCGGGTGGAGTTTTTTGACGAAGAAGTGGATTCGCTGCGCACCTTCAGCGCGGCCACCCAGCGCTCGCTGGAGCAGCACCAGCGGGTGGAAATCGGTCCGGCGGCCGAGCTGGTGCTGGATGACGCGGTGCGGGACGCCGCTCTGGAAAGAATTCTGGCCGATTACCAGGCGCAGCGCAAAAAGATCACCCGCAGCGCCGGCAGCGAAGCACGGCAGCAGCTGGAGGAACTCTATGGCCGCCTGCGGGCCGCCGTGGAAAGCGGTGTGTACGAGCCGCTTTTGGAGCAGTACAGCTATTATTTTTATCCGCAGCCTGTCAGCCTGGTGGATTACCTGTCCCCGGAGGCTCTGCTGGTCTTTGATGAGCCGGTGCGCCTGATGGAGGCGGCCGGGGCCCTGCACAAAGAGCGGGCCGAGGTCTGCAACCACCTGCTGGGCCGGGGCAAGGCGCTGCCTGCGGTTTACCGCAGCTATCTGGACTGGGAGGAAGTGCAGGAGGCGCTGACCGGCAAACCGGTGCTCTACTGCAGTGCCCTGCCCCGCCAGAGCGGCGTGCCGGCCCGCTATGTGGTGAACATATCGGCCAAGAGTGTCCCCTCTTTTATGGGCCGCCTGGACATCCTGGTGGACGAGGTCAGGCAGTGGAAGCGCCGCCAGTACGGCGTGGTGCTGCTGGTCGGTGGCGAGGAGCGGTCCCGGGCCCTGCTGGAAGAACTGCAGCAGGCCAGGGTGGATGCCTACCGGGTGGGCAAACTGACTGTGCCACCGGCGCCGGGCCAGGTGGTGATTGCGCCGGGCACGCTTTCCGCCGGCTTCGAGCTGGTGAGCGCCCGGCTGGTGGTAATCACGGAAAACGAACTTTCCGGCCATCGCCGCCGGGCCCGGCGGGCGGCCCGGCCCCGGCAGGCCGGGCGCCTGGAACCCTTCACCGATCTGAAGAAGGGCGACTATGTGGTGCATGTGAACCACGGCATCGGCCGCTACGAGGGTATTGTGTCCATGGAAGTGGCCGGACTGCGCAAGGATTACCTGCAGATCAAATACGCCGGGGAAGACAGGCTCTATGTGCCCGTGGATCAGGTGGATCTGGTGCAAAAGTACCTGGGCGCCGATGCCGAATCTCCCCGCCTCTCCCGCCTGGGGGGAGCCGAATGGCACAGGGTGAAAAGCCGGGTCAAAGAGGCTGTGCGCCAGATGGCCGATGAGCTGTTAAAGCTCTACGCCGCCCGGGAGACCATCCGTGGCCACGCTTTTTCGCCCGACAAGCCCTGGCAGAAGGAATTCGAGGACGCTTTTCCCTATGAGGAAACTCCCGATCAGTTGCGGGCCATAGCAGATGTGAAGCGGGACATGGAAAAGCCGCGCCCCATGGACCGCCTGCTTTGCGGGGATGTGGGCTACGGCAAGACCGAGGTGGCGCTGCGGGCCGCCTTTAAAGCGGTCATGGACGGCAAACAGGTGGCCGTGCTGGTGCCCACCACCATCCTGGCCCAGCAGCACTACCACACCTTCAAGGAGCGCTTTGCCCCCTACCCGGTGAACATCGAACTTTTAAGCCGCTTTCGCAGCCCGCGCGAGCAAAAACAGGTGCTGGCCGGCTTAAAGAGCGGGACGGTGGATATTGTCATCGGTACCCACCGCCTGGTGCAGGGCGATGTGCAGTTCAAAGACCTGGGCCTTTTAGTGGTGGACGAAGAGCAGCGCTTCGGGGTGGCCCACAAAGAGCGGCTCAAGCTCCTCAAACAAAATGTGGATGTGCTTACCCTCACGGCCACGCCCATCCCCCGTACACTGCACATGTCCCTGGTGGGTGTGCGCGATACCAGCCTGCTGGAAACGCCGCCCGAAAACCGCTTTCTCGTGCAGACCTATGTGGTGGAAGAAGACCCGGTAATGATCCGCGAGGCCATCAGCCGGGAAATGAGCCGGGGCGGGCAGGTTTTCTTTGTGCACAACCGGGTGATGGAGCTGGACCGGGTGGCCAGCTGGCTGCAGGAGCTGGTGCCCGAAGCCCGTATTGCCGTGGCCCACGGCCAGATGCGCGAGGACAGCCTGGAAGAAATCATCATGGACTTTCTGGCCGGGGAGTATGACGTGCTGCTCTGCACCACCATCATTGAAAGCGGCCTGGATATGCCCAATGTGAACACCCTGATTGTCAAGGATGCCGATAAAATGGGCCTGGCCCAGCTCTACCAGTTGCGCGGCCGGGTGGGGCGTTCCAATCGCCTGGCCTACGCCTATTTTACCTACCGCCGGGAGAAGGTCTTAAGTGAGCAGGCGGAAAAGCGCCTGGCAGCCATTCGGGAGTTTACCGAGTTTGGCAGCGGTTTTAAGATCGCCATGCGCGACCTGGAAATCCGCGGTGCGGGCAATATCCTGGGCGCCGAACAGCACGGCCACATTGCCGCCGTGGGGTTTGATCTGTACTGCCGGCTGCTGGAGGAAGCCGTGCGGGAAGCCCGGGGGCAGACCGGTCCGGCGCCGGTGGAGACCAGTATCGAGCTGCCGGTGGAAGGGTATATCCCGGATGAATACATCCCGGACACCAACCAGAAGATCGAGATCTACCGCCGCCTGGCGGCCGCTGCTGCGCCGGAGGAGGTGGAGGACATCCGGGAAGAGCTTTGGGACCGCTTTGGCGACCCGCCGGAATCCGTGCTCAGTCTGCTGCGGGTGGCCCGGCTGAAAGCCATGGCCATGCAGCTGCGCGTGCGCCAGGTGGGCCTGCAGGCCGGGCACTTTAGCCTCCATTTTGCCCCCGGACACAATTTGAGCGGCGAGCTGCTGGTGCGCCTGGGGCAGGAGTACGGCGGGCGGATCAAGTTCCAGAATTTAGGGGAGGAATTCCAGATCAAGCTGCGCGCTCCCCTGCCCGGCAGTTCGTCCGGACACATCCTGGATATGCTGGAGGATTTTCTGCACCGCCTGCAGCGGGAGGCAGGCAGCGCCGCTTAGCATAATTTGTCCGCTTGTCCCCGGCGCGGCCGGGGGGTATAATCAAGCCGGGGGTATAATCAACTAGGATACATGATGCATGTAAACAAATTGTGTACGTAGTGGGTGTGCTAATCCTGAGCGAGCCCGTATGGAGTACCGGTCGCAGCACCAGGCGAGGGCGCGGCAGCGGGCCGGGAGGCGCGGACAGGATGTCCGCGCCAGCCCC
>NZ_JBRAJI010000024.1:0-40138 GCF_052744395.1 Desulfurispora sp.
TTAAATATCGCAGAATATCAAGGGTTTTTAAAAATTTATTTCACGGATTCAGGTTTTTGCTTAATTAACTGTTGTGTTTCCCGATCCAGCCGCTCGAGCTTTGAGGCCATCAGTTTGTTAGCCCTGGGTACCAGTTCCTTCTTTAATTCTTGTTTTGACTGCAGTTTCATCTGCTCTTTGGCATAAGGTCTTTTGGGGACAGTTTTTTTGCCTGCATCATTGCTTGCTTCGAGCATTGCCGGGCCAAGCAGCAAAAAAACAGCAAAAATCCCCAGCATTACACAGGCAAGCTTCTTGTTGCGCATATCGTCTCCCCCTTGTCAACAGTTATTGTCCGCCCGGTCTACAGGCTTCCTGTGTCCAGAATTATACAGAATAAAATTGACAATAACCATAGGACAAAGGTAATATTTTCATAATCTCTCAGCACTAAACGTGAATTCGGTGGACAAGGGGGGCAAGGCCGCGCCGGCCGTCCTGGCTGATCTGGTATACCTTTACCAGCAGGATGAGATCACCTGAGCACTGCCGCAAAACAAACCGTGCTGGCAAAATTTATGAACAAGTGCACGGTATAATTTTCCTTCCGGCCGGTAATAATATCCGCCCGGAAGGAGGTGAAATCATGCCCAGCATCAAGTGCAAAGTCACCGAGTGCACCTACAACAAAGATGTGGCCTGCAACGCCCCCATGGTGGAGGTAGACCACAACAAGACCAACATGGCCTCTAGTTCGGATCATACCCAGTGCCAGACCTTCAAGCCCAAAATGTAAGTAGTTTACTTACCCGGACAAAGGAGCCGTTGTTCTCCCACAAACGGCTCCTTTGCCATATCCGACAGGAGGAGAGGTTTATGCGCTTAATCGCCCGGTTACCCCAGGAACAGGTGGGATTTCTGGTAGATTCCCTGCGCAATGCCGGTTTCGACCGCAAAGACATGGTCATCACCGATCTGACCGGTACCGTCCGACCCGTGAGTAATGAAGAAATGGCCACCGAAATCGCTCTGGTGAAAACCGAAAGCGACGACACCGGTGTGGAAAAAACAGCCCCCCTGGTCACCGGCATGGAGCATTTTACGCCCGGCCGGAAAGGGATTGTGGTCGCCGTGGAAGTAACCAAAAAAGAAGCCGATCGCGTGCGGAACATAATGGAACAGTGCGGAGCCATGGAGATCATCCAGGATTGAAACTAAAGGGACCTGACGCCCAGCAGGATTAAGGATACGCCGCAGACAATCAACAGCAGAGAAAAGAAAGATAGCTTCCCGGCCAGGCCAAACAGACCCAGGGAAGTCACCGCCAGCATAACCGTCGGCCCGACCAGCGCCAGGGCCGCATTTATTTTTAGAGCGCTTTCCACAGAATTAAAAAACAGCATGAGCAGGGCCGCGCTGAACTCCACACTGGATGAGATAAACCGCAGCAGGGCCATGCCCAGAACAATCTTGTCCCAGCCTCCCAGAGCTATTCCCCCTTCCCGGCAAAATCCGCCAATACCCGAAAAACATCTCACTCCGGGCGACAACTTATTTTGGTGCCCATGCATGGTTCGTCCAAGCACAGCCAAAATATGATCAGCACCTTCAAACTATAGATAGTTGCGGAGATAGCAAAATATGCCAAACGGGCCGGAGAAAAATAACCATCAGGAAAACAGTCAGCGGGCTGATGGAAAAACCATCCTCGCCCTCAGCAGCATCCCCCTGATCATGGTGCTGGGTAATTCCGTGCTCATTCCCGTCCTGCCGTCCATCAAAAGTGCTCTGGGAATCAGCCAGTTGCAAACCAGCCTGCTGATCACCCTTTTTTCTGTACCCGCTGGTCTGGTCATACCGCTGGCCGGCTTTCTCTCCGACCGCCTGGGTCGCAAAATAGTCATCCTGCCTTCGCTGGCCCTTTATGCCGCCGGAGGCATACTGGCGGGAGTGGCCGGCATGCTGCTGGCCCAGAAATCCTTTCCGCTTCTGTTAGCCGGACGGGTACTGCAGGGACTGGGGGCGGCGGGCACCGCTCCCATTGCCATGGCCCTTTGCGGCGACCTGTTCGCCGGGTCGGCCCGCAGCCGGGTTCTGGGTATCATCGAGGCCAGCAATGGTTTGGGCAAGGTTATCAGTCCGGTGCTGGGCGCAGCACTGGGATTGATTACCTGGTATGCCGCTTTTCTGTTTTTTCCCCTGGTCATTCTGCCCGCGGCCGCCATCCTCTATTTTGGGGTGGAGGAGCCGCATGCAGAGCGCCAAAAACAGCCGGCCGGTCAATACTTCCAGGATATGGCCCGGATATTTTCCCGCCAGTCCGGGCTGCTCATCAGCAGCTTTGTCGGCGGAATGACCGCCCTACTGGTGCTGTTTGGTGTACTCTTTTTCCTGTCCGAACACCTGGAAAAAACCTACCGCCTGACCGGCATCAGCAAAGGGCTGGCTCTGGCCCTGCCTGTACTGGTGATGAGCCTGACCTCATACCTGACGGGAAGAGCAATCAAGAAAAGAGCCGCCCTGATGCGCCGGCTGATCCTGGGCGGTCTCCTGATCATCACCGTCTCCTTGCTGGTGCTCACCTGGAAGGGAAGGCAAACCTGGTTTTTATTCGGCGGTACCAGCGGCTGCGGTCTGGGCACAGGACTGACCCTGCCCTGCCTGAATATGCTGATCACCAGCACTACGGCGGCCGCCCGCCGGGGTATGGTCACATCGCTTTATGGCGGTGTGCGCTTTCTGGGGGTGGCGGCCGGGCCACCTCTGTTGGGATGGCTGATGAAATACAGCCTGTTCACCATGTTTATCACCGGAGCCGGACTGGCTACCGCGGCTCTGGTGCTGGCCTGGCTGTTTGTCCGGCCGGAGAAGCATCTCTCCTGGAAAGGGGGCCAGCCAGCCGGCCACCGGCAGGGTCCGCAGCCGTCTTTGGCCTGGCAGCCCGCGCGCAAACCGGGGCCGGAACCGGATAGTCATTAATTACCACTCCCTGCGGCGCACCGCAAAACACACCGGGACATAACATAAACCACCGGAAATAGCCGGGCCACCTTTCCAAACTGACCGCCGGGAAAAAATTATACGGGAGGTGGGGTCAACAATCCGCTCTGGGCAGCGGAAATTTATTGGGCGGTCATCGAGAAAGGAGTTGCCGGTATGTTTGCACAGGAAGGCTGTTTAAATGCCTGGGGAGAATTCCTGGAAGCGCCCCTGGGTGTCCGTTTATCCAAGCCCCGCCGTCAGGGAGTAAATATGCTGCTGGACAAAGGCTTGGGGCTGGGGGAAACCAAAGACCTGCTCCACAAGGCGGCCCAGCATATTGATTTCATCAAGCTGGCCTTTGGCACTGCGGCTCTTTACACCCGGGAGTTACTGGAGGAAAAGATTCAACTGGTTAAAGACTACGGGGTGAACATCTACCCGGGCGGTACATTTCTGGAAATTGCCATCTGGCAAAACCGCCTGCCGGAATTTCTCAAACTGGCCTACCGGCTGGGCTTTAACTTTGTTGAAGTTTCCGACGGAACCATATTTTTGCCTGCCGAGGTGAGAGAAAAAGCGATCAACCTGGCACTGGAGCAGGGCTTTCAGGTCCTGACCGAAGTGGGGAAAAAAGAGCACGAACAGCAGCCCTGCATGGAAAAAATCGCCGAGATGATCAATGCCGACCTGTCTTTAGGGGCGCACATGGTGATTATTGAAGGGCGCGAAATGGGCCTCAATGTGGGGTTGTACGATGCCGCGGGAAATATCCGCCAGGATGACCTGGAAAAGCTGCTGGAAAATATCGCTGCACCGGACCGGATCATCTGGGAAGCTCCCCGGAAGGATCAGCAGGAAGCCCTGATCAACCGCCTGGGATGCAATGTTAACCTGGGCAACATCCCCCCGCAGGAAATCATCGCTGTGGAAGCACTGCGCCTGGGACTGCGGTCCGACACGCTGAAAACCGCGCTGGGCGGTTTTTGAATATTAATCCCTCTCCGGACATAGATCTTAAAAAAAGGTTCCGGAGTGATGGCCATGGCCCGGACCGCCCAGCTGGCGCTCTTGATTGTCGTTGGATTATTGACAAATACCTCTATACTGGCAGTTTCTGCCGGTTTTTTATTTGTCCTGCAGCTGGCCGGCTGGAACTCCCTGCTGGATCTGCTGGAAAAAAAAGCCCTGCCGGCCGGCCTGCTCTTCCTTCTGCTGGCCATCCTGGCACCGCTGGCCGCAGGCGGAGCACAGCTGGCCGATCTGATGTCCTGTATCAGCAGCGGCACCGGACTGCTCGCCCTGGCCGGCGGCATCCTGGCCACGCACATCAATGCCGCCGGCCTGGATCTGCTGCACCGGCACCCCCGTCTGGGTCTGGGCATGATTCTGGGATCACTGCTGGGCATCATCCTGTGGCACGGCGTACCCGTAGGGCCGCTCATGGCCGCCGGCATCACCGCTCTGTTCCTGGAACTGTTCGGCCAAAGGCATAGGCCATAGCAGACCGTCATCCCAGGGATGACAGACCTGCTGCAGGTACGCACCCAGTTCTTCCGGCAAAGGGGCCCGAAACTCCAAATATTCCCCGCTGAACGGATGCCTAAATCCCAGCAGCGCGGCGTGCAGAAACTGTCCATCCAGTACCTGATGCGACCGGGCCGGTCCGTATTTAGGATCTCCCACCAGCGGGTGGCCGATATAGGCCATATGCACCCGGATCTGGTGGGTGCGGCCGGTAGCCAGCTGCAGTTCCAGATAACTGTACTGGCCACAGTACCTCCTCACCAGAAAAAGGGTCAGAGCCGGTTTGCTGTTCCTGAACACCACCGCCATCTTTTGCCTGTCCCGGGGATCACGCCCAATGGGAGCATCAATACTGCCCTTTTGGTGCCGCACCAGGCCGTGCACCAGAGCCAGATAACGTCGCCGTACCTGCCGTTCCTTCAATTGTTCGGCCAGATGCACATGCGCCTGATCATGCTTGGCCACCACCAGCAGGCCCGAGGTATCCTTGTCCAGGCGGTGGACAATACCCGGCCGCAGTACGCCATTGATTCCCGACAGGTCCCGGCAGTGGTAGAGCAGGGCATTGACCAGCGTCCCGCTGTAATTGCCTTCGGCGGGATGCACCACCATCCCCCGTGGTTTATTCACTACAATGACGTGGCTATCTTCATAATATATGTCCAGCGCTATTTTCTCCGGCCTGACCTCCAGGTCGCGGGGCGGGGGCAGCAATACCGTCACCTGCTGTCCCGGCTTCACTCTCTGGCCGGCCTTGCCCTGCCGCTGGTCTACGGCGACCCGCCCCTGGTCGATCAGTTCCTGAAGATATGTCCGGCTCAAATCCGGGTTCTGTCCGGCCAGAAACCGGTCCAGCCGCTGGCCGGCCTGTTCTTCTCCCACCCGGTAAACCAGGGTGATTTCCTCCAAAACTACCTGCCCTCCTGTTCGCCAGCCCGCCAGAGAAGCAGCACCAGTAAACCGGTACCGCTCACAATGGCCACATCGGCCAGGTTGAAAACCGGCCAGAAGGCAAGATGCAGAAAGTCGATCACTTCCCCGTTACGCACCCGGTCCCAGAGATTGCCCAGCGCCCCACCACAGATCAGAGCCAGGGCCACCTGCTGGGCCGGGGGCAATGCTTTCCTGTACAGGTAATAACCGGTGGTACCCACCACCACCAGAATGGACACGCCAATGAAGAATGCGGTCTGGTGAGCCAGCAGCCCAAAGGCGGCCCCCGGGTTGTGAATATATGTCAGGCTGAAGACCCCCCGGATGACCTGCACACTCTCCCCGGGCCACAGCGCATGCTGTACCCAGAGTTTGCTGCCCCTGTCCAACAGAAAAATCAGCGCTGCGACAATGTAAAACACCAACATTCCACCTCGGCCTTTGGGGTAATTTCTGGTATAATACAGGCAGCCCGTCCAATAATCCATAGCCAGGTGTTGCCCATGCTCAGAAAAACCGCCCGCTGGCTGCCCGCCCTTTTGTGGATGGGAGTGATTTTTTACCTCTCCAGCCGCACCAGCAGCCAGCTCCAGCATTCCTTTCCTTTTCTCCAAGATTTCAATCCCGGACACATTATGGCATATTTTGTGCTGGCCCATACCTACCTGTATGCTCTGAAGCAGTACGATGCTCTGCCCCACCGCCCGCTGCTGGTCCTGCTCCTCTGCCTGGCTTACGGGATCACCGATGAGTACCACCAGTCTTTCGTCCCCACCCGCACTCCCGATGTGGGCGATCTGGGACGCGACCTGCTGGGGGCTGGCCTGGCCGTACTGTGGTCGCTAATCTCCTCCCGGCGCAAGAAAAAACGGCAAAATCAGAACGCCTTATAATTATAATAGATCGCGGTTTTTAAAAACAACCGGCCTATCGTCCGGCCGGTTATTTTATTGCCCGAATGATTTTACTGACTAGAAGGAATTTTGCATCAAATAATAGAATTTAATTTATGTAATTAGTTATAGCATTCCGGAAAGGAGAGGGAAGTAATTTGCAGGACGTGGTAATAGTCGCTGCCGCACGCACAGCTATCGGAGACTTTGGCGGTATGTTCAGGGATATGATCTCGCACCAGCTACTGGTACCGGTGATCCAGGAGGTAATCCGGCGGGCCGGGATTGAGCCGGGCCAGATTGAGGACTGCATAGTGGGTAACTGCGCCCAGCGCTCCGACGAGCCCAACCTGGGTCGCACCGCCGCGCTGCTGGCCGGTTTGCCCAAGGAAGTCACCGGGATGACCATCCAGCGGCAGTGTTCATCCGGTATGCAGGCCATTGTTTCGGGTTGCCAGCAAATTCAGACGGGCGACTCGGAAATTGTCCTGGCCGGCGGCGCCGAATCCATGAGCACGGTTCCCTATGTCTTAAAAGATGCCCGCTGGGGCAAGCGCCTGCAGCACGGCCAGATGACCGATGCCCTCTGGGAACTGCTCTGCGACCCCATCCATAAAATCATGATGGGAGAAACAGCCGAACGGCTGGCCGATAGATACCACATCAGCCGCGAGGAACAGGACATTGTGGCCTACCGCAGCCACAAAAACGCGGTGCGGGCTATTGATGAAGGGCTGTTCAGGGATGAAATAGTGCCCATCATGAAAAAGGGGCGCAAGGGAGAAACCGTCACCCTGGACACCGACGAACACCCGCGCCGCGACATCAGCCTGGAAAGCCTGGCCAAACTTAAGCCGGTCTTCCGTCCCGACGGAACCGTCACGGCGGGCAATGCTTCCGGCCTCAACGACGGTGCGGCCGCGGTGATCTTGATGTCGGAAAATAAAGCCGCCAGTCTGGGAATAAAACCGCTGGCCCGGATTGTCAGCCACGCCCGGGCCGGAGTGGAACCCGATTTGATGGGTTACGGACCGGTGCCAGCCATCCGCAAGGCGCTGGACCGGGCTGGCCTGACTCTGGATGACATTGAACTGATTGAACTCAACGAGGCTTTTGCCGCCCAGTATCTGGCCTGCGAAAAACTGCTGGATTTGAACCGGGAGATCACCAACGTCAACGGCAGCGGCATCAGCCTGGGACACCCGGTGGGATGCACGGGTACACGTATCACGGTCTCTCTGATCTACGAAATGCACCGCCGGGGCTGCCGCTACGGCCTGGCCTCGCTGTGCGTGGGTGGCGGCATGGGCATGGCCCTGGTACTGGAAAGAATTTAAGAACATATCCGGGGAGGCGTATGGCATGGAGATCAAAACCATCGGCGTCGTCGGTGCCGGCACCATGGGAGCGGGCATAGCCCAGGTGGCTGCCCGGGCCGGTTTTAAAGTGATCATGCGCGATGTGGAGGAAAACTTTGTCGCCCGGGGACAAAGCACCATCCGCAAGAACCTGGAGCGGGAGGTACAGAAAAACCGCTTGAGCGAACAGGAGGCCCGGGATATTCTGGAGCGCATCACGGGCACGGTGCACCTGGCCGACCTGGCCGCCTGCGATTTCGTCATCGAAGCCATTATCGAGCAAATGCCTCTGAAAAAGGAGCTGTACAGGCAGCTGGATCAGATCTGCCCCGCCCACACCATTTTCGCCTCCAATACATCGGGCCTGAGCATTACCGAGATGGCCGCCGCTACAGGTCGTCCATCCCGGTTTATCGGCATGCATTTCTTCAACCCGGTTCCGGTGATGAAGCTGGTGGAAATCATCAAGGCGGCCGAAACCAGCCCGGAAACACTGGAGGTCACCCGGGAGTTAACCGGCAAACTGGGTAAAGAATACATCCTGGTCAACGAATCCCCCCTGTTTGCCGTCAACCGCATTCTGGTACCCATGCTCAACGAAGCCATGTTCGTGCTGATGGAAGGGGTAGCCTCGGCTCAGGACATTGACAAAGGCATGATGCTGGGTGCCAACCACCCTATCGGCCCGCTGGCCCTGTGCGACCTGATCGGCCTGGATGTCATGCTGATGGTCACCGAAACGCTTTACCAGGAAACCGGCGACTCCAAATACCGTCCCTGCCCGCTCCTGCGTAAAATGGTCCGGGCGGGACACCTGGGGCGCAAAACCGGCCGGGGCTTTTATGTCTATAACCAGTAAGGGTCCGTAGCGCCCGGCCAGGAGCCCTGAGTGCGCTGTCCCCAAAAACCATGAGGAGGATAAAGCAGATGACAACCGGCATGCCTCTTTTCACCCACCCGCTGGAAGCTACGGCCCGGGGCCAAACTTTCACCCGCCAGCTGGAGGAAATCTTTTACCAGCATGAAAGCGTCAGTGAAGTTGTGGCTATTATCGTGCCCGGGGCAGAGGACCGGATCACCCTGGCGGCATTTGTGGTACCGGCCAGCGGGCAGATTACCGAGCAGGACCTGCAGTTGCACCTGGAAAAACATGCCCGGAACCTTCCTCCAGACATAGAAATAATGCTGGAAATCCTGGACGACATCCCCAAGACCCCCAGCGGCAAATGCCAGAAACAACGTTTGCTACACATCCTGCAGCACCGGCTGCAGCAAGAAACCTGACCGGCACTGCTAAAAGCGTTCCGCCCAGGCTACCAGGGGCAATTCAAACCGGTGCACAAAGTCCCGGTAATGCGGCCGCACGCGCACCGTAAAGCCGTAGGTACCCTGGGGCAGCAGCAGTCTTCCTTCATAAAAGTGGCGATCATCGCGCAGTTCCTGCATCTGCATGGGCACAGTCTGAAGCTCCCTGAGCCCCCCCGCCGTGACCACCCCGTAAACAATCTCCACCTGCACCTGCTCGGGCCGGATGTTCCCCAGGCTCACTCCGGCCAGTATTTTCAGTTCTTCTCCCGGGTGCATCCCCCTCTCCACCAGACACTGCTCACCGGCACTGTAACCCGGTAACCGGCTATCGGTCACCAGTTCCTGGTGGCAGACAAACACTTCCTCCACCTTCACCTGCACCCCTGACCAGTTCCGGGTAATATGCTCTTTGTAGGCGCAGAGCTCCTGCACCGCCTGGCTGCCCGCGGCATTAAAGTACTGCCACCTGTCCATGCAGGGCACATAATATTTGCGGGCATATTCCATGACCATCCGGTCAGTATTGAAAAACGGCGAAATCGATTGCAGGGACCGCTTCATCAATTTCACCCATTTTTTGGGTATTCCGCCGTCCTGTTGGTAATACAGTGGCAGGATCTGCTCTTCCAGCACGGCAAAGAGCGAAAAGCAGTCATCCCGGTCCTGCAGTTCCTCACTGTCATAATCCTTGATTTCTCCCACCACAAAACCGTTGTCCCCGGTGTACCCTTCCGGCCACCAGCCATCCAGAACGCTCAGGTTGATCACGCCGTTGGCTGCCGCTTTCTGACCGCTGGTACCGCTGGCCTCCAGCGGACGACGGGGTGTGTTCAGCCACACATCCACACCCTGCACCAGATGCCGGGCCATCAATATATCATAATTTTCCAGCAGGACTATCTTACCCCGGAAGGGCTCCCGGCGGGAAATATCGTAAATCAGCTTGATCAGTTCCTGTCCAGCCACATCCGCCGGGTGGGCCTTGCCGGCAAAAACAAACTGCACCGGATACTGGGGATGGTTCACCAGACGGCTCAGGCGCTCCAGGTCCTGAAAAAGCAGGTTGGCCCGCTTGTAAGTAGCAAAACGCCGGGCAAACCCCACGGTGAGCACATCCGGGCGCAAGTAGCCATCCACTTCTTTAATCGCCTGGGCGGCTTCCTGGTTGCGCTGGCGCTGCTGTTTGATATTGTTCCGGGCAAAATGCAACATCTTTTCCTTTAAGGACTGGTGCACCGCCCAGAGCAGCGTGTCGGGTATATCATCAATATTGCGCCAGATACCGGGATCGCTGATGTGGTTTTCCCATTCCTCCCCCAGATAAATGGTGTACAGATCTTTGAGCTCCTGGGCCAGCCAGGTAAGGGTGTGAATGCCGTTGGTAATATGTCCGATGGGTATTTCCTCCACAGGGATGCCGGGATAAAGATAGCTGAACATCTGCCGGGAAACCTGCCCGTGCAGCCGGCTTACCCCGTTGCAAAATGTGGCCAGGCGCATGGCCAGCAAGGTCATGTTGAACATGCGCCGGGATTCATCCCAGCCCAGCTCCAGCAGATCTTCCCGCTCAATTCCCATGGCCTCGTAAAATGGGGAGAAATACTTGTCAATCAGCTCGGCTGTAAACAAGTCATGGCCGGCCGGTACCGGAGTGTGGGTGGTGAACAGGGTGTTGCAGCGCACCAGTTCTCTAGCTTCCGCCAGCTTTAATCCGGCACAGCCCAGTTCCCGCAACCTTTCCAGGGTTAAGAATGCCGCATGCCCTTCATTAATGTGCCAGGCCGCCGGCTCAATGCCCAGTACCCGCAGGGCCCGCACCCCGCCAATTCCTAGCATGATTTCCTGGCATATGCGCATTTCCACATCCCCGCCGTAAAGCTGGGCTGTAATCCGGCGGTCCTCTGGAGAATTAAGCGATATATCACAATCCAGCAGGACCAGGCTGACCCGCCCCACCCAGCAACGCCACAGCCGGGCAAAAACCCGCCGTCCGGGCAGGTCCACATGCACCAGCGCCTCCCGGCCGTCCGGCGTGAGCAGCTGCTGCATGGGCCGTTCAAAAAAGTTATGGTAGGGATAGCTGGCCTCCTGGCGGCCTTCCCGGTTGATAATCTGGTTGAAATAACCATGCTTGTACAAAAGCCCCACGCCCACCAGCGGCAGCCCCAGATCGCTGGCCGATTTCAAGTGGTCGCCGGCCAACAACCCCAGCCCGCCCGAATAGATGGGATGCGATTCGTGCAGCCCGAATTCGGCACTGAAATAGGCCACCACCTGCTCCCGGTACCCGGGGTACCGGCGGTCAAACCACAGCTGCGCCCTGTGATAGGCATCGTAATCCTCCAGCACCTGCTGATAATAGCGCAAATAATCTTCATCCTCCGCCGCCCGCTGCAGATCCTCCTCGCGAACGCGCAACAGAAACTTGACCGGATTATGTCCCACTTCCTCCCACAGCTCTTCATTGATCCGCTTGAACAGCTGCCGTCCCTGTTTATGCCAGGCATACCAAAAATTATGCGCCAGTTCCTGCAGGCGAGCTATTGCCGCCGGCAGCCGGGGTTTCACCGACACGGTGCGGTAAGCAAACATATTTTTACCTCCCCTGCCTTTTTTAGCTAATATTTTACTTCATTCACAATATTCCTGCCCGCAGTGCCCCCCGGCCGAAAATTTTGTGCGCAGGCACCTTTTGATGTTTTATTTACTATTATAGTAAATAAATGGTTATGGAGGATGCCTATGTTGATCAGACCGCGTATACCCGGAGCACAACCGGCCCGCGAACCGGCCGGGAGGAACAACATTTTTACCGAGAGCGGCAGTCCGCAATGCAGCAACAATGATCGACAGTTAGCCAGAGCTTATGTGCCGGTACAATCCTGGAGCACCCTTTACCCGCCCCAGGAAGCTCTGACCAGAGGAACTATTTTCCCCGAACTGTACCGGCCCTACGTCTGCCGCGACTAAAGGAGTGGAACAGCAAATGAGCAACAGCAATGAAAAAATGTCGCTCCTGCGCAATATCATGGAACTGGACTTTGCCGTGCTGGAAGCCAGTCTTTTCCTGGACACCCATCCCACGGACGCCGCAGCTCTGGCCTACCACCAGGAATACAGCAAGCAGCTGGCAGAACTGAAAAAAACATACTGCCAGCAGTACGGCCCGCTGGTATCCGACTGCCCGGAAGCCTCCGCCTCGGGGGAGTGGCGGTGGCTGGCCCAGCCCTGGCCCTGGGAACTCTAAAACCATATATTAAGGAGCATCGGTAATTATGTGGGTTTATGAGAAAAAATTACAGTATCCCGTGCGGGTGGAGAGAAAAGACCTGCGCATGGCCAACTACCTGCTGGCCCAGTATGGGGGGCCCGATTCGGAGTTGTCCGCCGCCGTGCGCTACCTCAACCAGCGTTACACCATGCCCACCAACCGGGCCCGCGGCCTGCTGACCGATATTGGCACGGAAGAGCTGGCTCACTGGGAAATCATCGCCACATTGATTTACAAGCTCACCCTGGGCGCCACCAGCGAAGAAATGAAGGCCGCCGGCCTGGGGGGCTACTACACCCTGCACGACCACGCCCTTTTCCCCTGCGACCCGCAGGGCGTACCCTGGACGGCAGCCTACATTCAGGCCACCGGCGACCCGGTAGCCGATTTGCATGAAAACATGGCGGCAGAGCAAAAAGCCCGGGTAGCTTACGAGCACCTGATCTGCCTGACCGACGATCCCGGCGTGAAAGACACCCTGCGTTTTCTGCGGGAAAGGGAAGTGGTTCATTTCCAGCGTTTCGGGGAAGCTCTGAACAACGTGTACGATTATCTGGACAGCAAAAAAATCTTCTAATGGGCCTGCCACTTGCCAAGCCGCTCCGTCCGGGGCGGCTTATATTATTTCAAGCAAAATTTGTACTTGCACACACAAGTTTTTGTTTAACTTCGGTGAAATGTATGTTATTATACAATTAACCAGCGTCTGATTTTCCTGGACCGACCGGGGCGATTTATATGCGTACATTATTGCACATATATTGGAGGTGAAAAATAGCCGCCGGTACTGATTTTCCGGGCGTACATACAGTAAGCTGCCTGCTATCATACAACCCGGCTATCCTGTACGGCACCGGCTCCAGTATTTTTCCTGCATCCCGCGCCTTTTTTTCTGGCATGACTTGTGCAAAAAATTATAAGCACAAAACCTACAAAGTGAGGGATCCAGCATGAAATCATTTATCCGCTATGTACCCCTGATTGAGACCCTGCGTAATTACAAAAAGGAAGACCTGCGTTTTGACATCATTGCCGCTCTGACCGTAGCGGTGGTGGCCCTGCCCCAGTCCATGGCCTACGCCATGATCGCCGGAGTGAATCCGGCCTACGGCCTGTATACTTTCATCATTTTGACCATTCTGGGCTCGGCATTCGGTAGCTCGCACCACCTGAACACCGGCCCCACCAACGCCATTGCCCTGCTCATTGCCGGGTACATGTCGGTCTACCTGGGCCAGGATAACTTCTACGGCAACCTGTTCCTGCTCACTTTTATGGTGGGAGCCATCCAGTTTGCCATGGGCGTCCTGAACCTGGGCAAACTGGTCAACTACGTGTCGCACTCGGTGATTGTGGGCTTTACGGCCGGGGCCGGCGTGATCATCGCCATGGGTCAGCTGAACTCCCTGCTGGGCATCTCTCTGCCCAAAGGCAAGCTATCCTCTCTGGAAAAAGTGCTGACCACTTTCCAGCACATTGACCAGACCAATATGGTAGCCCTGGGTCTGGGTATTTTCACCATCCTGGTAACCATCTTCGCCAAAAAGATCAACAAAAACCTGCCCGGAGCTCTGCTGGGGATCATCTTCTCGGTAATCCTGGTCATGGTTTTGGGACTGGACAAATATCACCTCAAGCTGGCCGGTAACATTCCATCCGCTATTCCGCCCTTTACCATGATCAACTTTGACCCGGCTACCATGGCCCAGCTGTTCAGCGGTGCGCTGACCATAGCCATCATCGGTCTGGTGGAGGCAGTTTCCATTTCCAAGGCCATTGCCGCCCAGACCCAGCAAAAAATTGACTCCAACCAGGAGTTCATTGGTCAGGGTATTGCCAACATGGGTGGCGCTTTCTTGAGCTGCTTCGCCGGTTCCGGCTCTTTCACCCGCTCGGCGGTCACCTTTCAAAATGGCGGCCGCACCAGGCTGGCCAATATTTTATCCGGTGTTGTCGTGCTGATCATTCTTTTCTTCCTGGCTCCTTATGCCAAATACATTCCCAACGCCAGCCTGGCCGGGGTGATCATGGTGGTGGCCTACTCCATGATTGACAAAAAAGCGGTGGCCAAGGTGCTCAAGGCCAACCGCAACGACGCCATCGTCATGCTGGTGACCTGCTTTACCACCATTCTGGCCCCCGAGCTGGAGTATGCCATCTACGCTGGCATCGCCATCTCCATCCTGCTCTACCTGCGCGATACCGGCAGCGCCAGCGTGCGCAAGCTGGCCCCGGTGAACGGCGACCCGCTGCAGCTGGTGGAGGCCGCACCGGCTCCCGCCGCGAACAGCAACATTGCCGTGGTACAACTGGAAGGCAACCTGTATTTCGGCTCCTCGGCCGACCTGGAAGAAAAATTGAACCTGGCCTTTGATACCGGCAGCAAAGTTTACGTGCTGCGCTTCAACGGCGTAACCGGGGCCGATGTTACCGCCCTGGAAGTTATTGAGAATTTTATCCACCGCGTTTTAAAAGAAAACCGCAAGGTGCTGATCTGCGATGTGCGGCCGTCCATATTCCAGACCATGCAAAAAATGCACATTGTAGACCAGGTGGGGCGGGAAAATGTTTTCCTCAGCGAACAGGAAGTCATGGCCGCCTCTTCCAAGGCCCTGGACAAAGCCAATGCCTGGCTGCGGGAGGAACTGGATCTGAACCTGCTGGGCGGCAAAGAAAAAGGACTGGGCCAGACCGTAACCGCCAGTTAACTGCCCCCGCTCGCCAAATCATCCCTCGACCGTACAGCCGCCGGCAGTTGCCGGCGGCTGTTTTTTGCACCTGGCGGAAGGTATTGGCGGAATTATCAAGAATTTTATTGTAATGCCGGAATAAGAAAACCAGTTCAAAGGTGAGTATAACCATGCCTGATGATCATCTGGACGAATTACAACTTTACCGCTGGATTATTAAACACATCGGTTCCGGAATAATAGCCATCGACAGCCACGAAAAAATCCTTCTGGCCAACCCCGCCGCTTTAAAGATGCTTAACCTGCCCTCCGGTTATCCCATCCAGGGCCGGAAGTACAGCGAAGTGCTGTCGGTCTGCGGCATTGATAGTTCCGATTCACCGGTACTGCGAGCACTCCAGCAGGGCACAACCTTCCGCCGGGTCATTGTCCAGCGCCAGCCGTACATATTCGAGGCTGACATTATTCCCATCTACAACGCAGCGGGAGAGCTCACCGGTGTGGTAGACATTTTCCAGGACCGGGCCGAAACCATTCGCTACCAGCAGGCGCTGCAGGAGGCCAACTCCCGCCTGGCCGAAACCATGAACCACTACCTGAAGCAGCGGGATATCCTGCAATGGCTGTTTGATGCCAGCCCGGTGGCGATCATCAGTATTGACAAAACCGGTCTGGTCACCAATGCCAACCAGACTTTTGTCCGCTACCTGGGTTTGCGCTCCCCCCGGGACATTATTGGCCGGCACTATGATTTAGTCTGCCAGATGATGGACATAGATTATGAAGACTCCATCTGTGTCCGGGCGCTGCGGGGTGAAAACATCAGCAACCAGCAGCTCATGCGCCTGGGACGCAACTTTATCATCAGCGGCAACGCCCTGCGCCACCCCTACACGGGAGAAATCATCGGCAGCATAGCCGTGGCCATGGACATAGAAGAAAAGGTGCGCCTGGAAAAAGAACTGCTGCGCATGGAAGCGGAAAAGCAGCAACTGGAGAGGCAAAAGCTGGCAAGTAAACTGGAACTGGTCAAAAGCGTGCTGGACATCATCCCGGTACCCATTGTGCTTTTTGACAGTACCGGCCACGCCATTCATGCCAACACCGAAACCACCCGCGTATTCGGCTATGACCATCAGGAGTATGGCTTACATATTGACGAGATTATTAGAAAATACATCCATCCGGACGACCACCTGCCCGAATCATATATTACCCTGGCTCTGCAGACCGGCCAGAAACCGCCCGTCCACCGCAAGCGCATTTTTGCCCGGGACGGCCGGGTAGTGCACGCCCTGTCCACCAACACCCCCATCCGGGACAAAAACAACCGGGTCATCGGCGTGCTCAGCATTACCAGCGACCTCAGCCGGCACATGGAGCTAGAAGAGCTCAGACAGATCAGCCAGTTTGTCATGGAAAACACCAACAACGGCATCATCATGCTCAACGACCGGCTGCAGATCACCGTCTTCAACCAGGCGGCGGAGAAAATTTGCGGCATCCCGGCCTACCAGGCGGTAGGGCAGCGCTGCGGCCAGGTGTTCGATTTCCTCGAGGAAGAGTTCCTGCCGGTAAAATCATTCCGGGAGGACAGGGAGTACCATGATGTCGAACTGGATGTGGTCTTTCACGGTGAACCCAGGACCATCCTCTGTGATACATACATCATCAAGAACGATCTAAGTGAAAAGACCGGCGTAATCCTTCTGTTCCGCGACTTTACCGAGCAGAAAAAGCTGGAACAGGCCGCCCGGGAGAGAGAAAAAATGGCCGTAGTGGGGCAGATGTCGGCCGGCATCGCCCATGAAATCCGCAACCCCCTGACCGTAATCAAGGGATTTGCCCAAATGCTGCAGATGAAGTACCAGCAGCCCGAAATCAAGGAATATGCCTCGCTGATCCTGACAGAATGCGAAAGCGCCATCAAGGTACTGCATGATTTCCTGCAGGTAGCCCGGCCCAAGCAGCCGGAATTGATGCCCACCGACATCAATTCCCTGGTGGCGGATATGGCCACCATCATTGCCTCCCAGGCTTTCCTGCAGGGCGTGACAGTATATTTCCAGCCGGCAGTCAGCCTGCCGGAGAGCATGGTCGACCCGGGCCTGATCAAACAGGTGCTGCTCAACCTCTGCCGCAACGCCCTGGAAGCGCTGGAGGAGATTGCCGACAGGGGCGTACTCCATCTGAGCACCTACCTGGATCAGAAACGCAACATGAACTGCATTGTGATCAAGGACAATGGGCCCGGCATACCGGCCGAGGCCATGTCCCGGGTGGGTATGCCCTTTTTTACCACCAAGCCCCAGGGCACGGGGCTGGGCATCAGCATCTCCCGGGCCATCATTGAATCACACGGCGGCGAAATCACCTGCCAGAGTTCACCCAACCGGGGCACGGTTTTCACCATCTGCCTGCCGGCCCGCAGGGAGTAGCCATTCCCCGGGACGGTCAGACGGCCGGGAAGATATTCCTGGACATACTGGGGAAAGTGTTATATAATTGTTTCAGTTGAACAAACATTTACCTGGAGCAGGTCAACAAGGGAAAGTCAGTGCAAACCTGACGCGGTCTCGCCCACTGTAAGGGGGAGCCTGCCGCATCCATGCCACCGCCGGTCAAGCGGGAAGGCGCGGCCAGGCTGTGAACCCGAGCCAGGAAACCTGCCTGCTCCGGCACCACGTATACCACCCGCGAGGATGGGAGGTGTGGCGGCATGTTTCAAATTGCCGGCCCTTTTAGCCCTCCGTAGGTGCAAAGGGCTTTTTGTTTTTTACAACTGCACATCCATCCAGGACCAACCTGACCCGAGGGCAGGTAACCTGCTTTAACGCAGGCGGGCCCATTGCTGCCACCAGCAGGCTTTTAAAAGTGCCGCCACCCGGTTGCGGCTGACTAAAAGTCACTTTGCCGGCAGCATATCCGGCCCTTACCGCATAAGGCGGCGCATTTACCCGGTGTTGCCTCTATGCCTGGTAAGGGCTTCATATTTTATACGGAAAGGAAGATGACACTGTGTGGCAAAAGAAATATCCCCTGTGCTGGCCCCTGCTGGTTCTTCTGTGCCTGCTGCCGACACCGGCCTGGGCCATGCATATCATGGAAGGCTTTTTACCCCCGGGCTGGGCCATCAGCTGGGCCGGCATCAGCTTACCCTTTTTGCTGCTCGGCCTGCACAAAATCAACCGTCTGGTCAAGGAGCAGCCCCAGCTCAAGCTGCTGCTGGCCATGATCGGTGCCTTTATTTTCGTACTCTCCGCCCTTAAACTGCCTTCGGTTACGGGCAGTTGCTCCCATCCCACCGGCACCGGCCTGGGTGCCATTATTTTCGGCCCGCTGCCGGTAACCGTCCTGGGCGCCATTGTGCTGCTCTTTCAGGCCCTGCTGCTGGCCCACGGCGGGCTGACCACCCTGGGCGCCAATGTTTTTTCTATGGCTATAGTCGGGCCACTGGTAGCCTACGGAATCTTCCGGGCACTGCGCTCAATGAACAGTCCTCTCTGGCTGGCTGTCTTTGCGGCTGCCACTCTGGGCGATCTGAGTACATACATGGTTACCGCCCTGCAGCTGGCTCTGGCCTTCCCGGCCTCCGAAGGCGGCATCCTGGCCTCTTTGAGTAAATTTATGACAATTTTTGCTGTGACCCAGGTCCCACTGGCTGTCAGCGAAGGGTTGCTCTCGGTTATCGCCTACAACTTCATCTACAGCCACAACAAACACGAACTGGAACAGCTTAAAGTGATTTCCTGATCCAACCGGGCCAAACCAGAAAGGAGAATGACGGTTGAAAAAAAACATAATTATAGCCTATGTCCTTCCCCTGGTGCTGGTGGTTTTGCTGGCAATCATTCCCCTGCGGCTCAATAGCGGAGCTGAGTTCTCCGGTGCCGACAGCCAGGCCGAGCAGGCCATCAGTACCATTGCCCCGGACTACCAGCCCTGGTTCTCCTCTCTGTGGGAGCCGCCCAGCGGAGAAATTGAAAGCCTGCTCTTTGCCCTGCAGGCCGGCCTGGGCTGTCTGGTCATCGGCTACTATATAGGTTTTAACCGGGGCAGAAAACAGGCCGGGCGATAATTACCCGGCTTTAAGGACGGGATACCTGTGTACATCATTGACTACTATGCCTGCACCAACAAGCTGAAGCACAGCCACCCGGGGGAAAAAATATTTTTCGCCCTGGGAGGGATGATTCTGGCTCTCACGGCCCGACATCCGCTGCCGCCCCTGCTGATCCTGGCCGGCAACATTTTCCTCCTGGTCAAGCCCGCCGGTATACCCGGACGGGTACTGCTGCGCCTGCTGGCTCTCCCCCTGGCCTTTTTACTGCCGGCCCTGCTGCCCGTCCTGCTGCAGTGGCAGAGCACCCCGCGCGATCTGATCTGGATGGTTGCTGCGGGCGGCGGCTACCTGGGGGTTTCGGCCGCGGGAATTCACCTGACCCTGCAGGTGGCCGCCCGCTCCCTGGCGGCGGTCACCTGCCTTTACTTTATTTCGTTGACCACACCGGTTTCCGACTGGCGGGAATTCTGCCGCCGCCTGCACCTGCCCCCCCTGCTGCTGGATTTGATGACCTTGATTTACCGCTACATCTTCATCCTGGCCCAGACCGCCGCCAGTATGCACCTGGCCCAGGTGCTGCGGCTGGGATATGGAGGGCTCTGGCCCTCCATCCGCCACACGGCCCTGCTGCTGGCCAACCTGCTGCAAAAAAGCTACCAGACCATGCAGAGCATCAACATCGCCATGCAATCCCGCAACTTTCAGGATGAGTTGCCCGTAGCCAGCCGGGATTACCGGTGGAATAAAAGAAACATCGTCCTGATCATATCCAGCTGGATCGTCCTGCTGATCATCACCCGTCTGACTGGAGGATGGCAACTTTGGAACGCCCCCTGATGGAAGTGCGCAATCTGACCTATGCCTACCCGGACAGCACTGTAGCATTAAGCAATATTTCCTTGTCCCTACCGGAGGGAAAGAAGGCCGTTTTCCTGGGCGGCAATGGTGCCGGTAAATCCACACTTTTTTTGCACCTAAACGGCGTCCTGCGCCCGGCCAGCGGCACTGTCCTGTTCGACAGCCAGCCCCTGCAGTACAAATCCGCCTGGCTGCGCCAGCTGCGCAGCCAGGTGGGTCTGGTACTGCAGGATCCCGATGTGCAGCTTTTTGCCCCCAGCGTATTCCAGGAAATCTCTTTTGGCCCGGCCAACCTGGGCTGGCCGGCCTCCAGAGTCAGACAGGCTGTGACCGAAACCATGCACCTGCTGCACATTGCCCATCTGGCTGATAAGCCTCCCCACCTGCTCAGTTACGGGCAGAAAAAGCTGGTGGCCATCGCGGCTGCACTGGCACTGTCGCCCCGGCTGCTGATCATTGACGAACCCACGGCCGGCCTGGACCCGGCCAATGCCCGCATGGTCATGGAAATCCTGGACCTGCTCGCCCGCCACCAAAAGACCGTAATCATCTCCACGCACGATGTGGACGCGGCCTACAGCTGGGGCGAAATCTTCTACATCATGCACCGGGGAAAGCTGCTGGCCCACGGACCGGCGGATAAAATCTTCGCCGATGAGCGGACAATTCAGCAGGCCGGTTTGTCCCTGCCCTGGGTGTGGGAGGTATATCACCTGCTCCACCACCGCCTGCCCCTGCCCTGTTCCCACCGCCTGCCCAGAAACAAAGAGGAACTGCAGCAAATCCTGCGCCAGCAATCTTACCGCTTTGCCGTCACCCAAAAGTGAAGCCGCTGTGTCTCGCGACTGCAGCGGCTTGAACCTGTGCGTATTTCTGAAAGGCTATTTGGAACGCGGAGCGGTCTTGCCCAGCAGGGCCGCCAGACCGTACATGGCCGCGAAAACAACCGCGGTTCCCAGCACACCCGCTCCGGCTGTAGCCAGCCTTTCATTGCTGATGCCGGGGAGCAGGTAATCGGGCACCGGAGCGCTGACCAGAGCCTTACCCTCCCCTTTTTCCAGGAAACCCTTGTCTTCCGCCACCCGTTCCAGACCATCCGGACTGGATGAAGCGAAGGGAGACAGGAACGCCCCCACCAGCAAAGCCAGCAGCAATCCTTTTTGCCAGCCTTTCATCCGCAATCACCCCGCTATCCCTTCATTTTGTTCAAACACCTGCATCTTCACCAGGAAGTTAACTACCAGTACGGTGATAATCCCTTCCCCCAGGCCGATGAGCAAGTGCCAGCCCAGCATGGCGCTCAATACCACCGGCAGGGAGATGGTTCCGGAAAAAGCCAGCTCCAGGGATGCCGACAGAGCAGCTGCTTCCACCGATAGCAGACCGGCCAGGAAAATGGCCAGCATCCTCCCGGTTGTGGAAGGTAGAAGCTTGACCAGCAGGCGGTAAACCAGATAGGCCACCCAGACTCCGATCACCGCCATGTTCAAAATATTGGCTCCCAGGGCGGTAACCCCACCGTCCAGAAACCCGAAACACTGGATAATCAGTACGGTGGACAGCACCAGCATGGCCTGCCACGGACCCAGCAGCACGGCGGACAGCGCCCCGCCCAGCAGATGGCCGGAGGTGCCGCCGGCAATGGGAAAGTTGACCATCTGGGCGGCAAAAATAAATGCGGCCATGACCGCCAGGCGAGGCACCTGACGCTCACCCAGTTCGGCAGTGGTTTTGCGCACCGCCACCCCCAGAGCCGCGGCGCTGCAGATTGCCGCACCGGCCCAGGTTTTGACATCCAGAAATCCGTCCGGAATATGCAAAAGACCGACCCCCTTTAAAATAAATAAACCACGGTAGCACAGCAAAGCACCTGGCTGCACTGTTACCTCCGTGGTACTGTCCGGCGGGCTTCGACCCGTTCTTGTAATTTTTATTCTCCAAAACTCCAGGTTTTCCTGCCGGTAAAAATAATTTGTCGCAATATTTATTAACCGGCGCCCGTTCACCGGACGGACAGGCTACAATCCGGTGATAAAATTTTGCTTTTAGTATTGACAGCGAATGAGCCGGCATTGTAAAATAAGTTTTGTCAATAGGAGGGCAGATACCGGTTATCCAGGGGCGCATAGCTCAGTGGGAGAGCACTTCCTTGACGCGGAAGGGGTCGTAGGTTCAATCCCTACTGCGCCCACCACTTAAAACCCCGCAAAGCCAGTAATATCAGGGCTTGCGGGGTTTAATGTTTTTGAAGTATTTGCCTTTACCCTGCTAAAACCAATTTTTCAGACGCGTAAACAATCCCGGTACCGGTACAGCAGTGGCCGCCTGCAAGTCCACCCGGGCCAGTTCCCGGCCCTGCATCCGGAACACCACCCGGCCCAGCACCTGTCCGGTCCGCACGGGTGCCTCGGGAGGAGCAAAAAGCACTACCTCTTTCTGCACCTGCTGCACCTGTCCGGCTACCAGGTGCAACTGTCTGGTTTCGGCCGCCACCAGCGTCACCCGGTCGGACACCCCGTGGCGAACCGGCAGGCTGGCCAGCTTCTCCCCGGCCTGACAAAGCGTGTGCGGGATCATATTGGCAAAGCCGTAATCCAGCATACGTACGGCATCCTGATAGCGATTCTTGCTGTTCAGCACCACCGCGATCAAGGTTTTATCCCCCCGGCGGGCCGCCGCCACCAGACAGTCTCCGGCCCGGGGCGTGGATCCCGTTTTTACGCCGCAGATGCCATTGTAACTGTTGTAACGCACCAGACGGTTGGTATTGCGCACTTCCATCTTGCGGCCGTCCTCCCACGTCACCACATCGGCCGCTGTACTCACCAGCCGGGCAAAAGTGCTATTGCGCAGCGCATAGCGGGTAATCAGAGCCAGATCGTAGGCCGTGGTATAATGGTCGGGGTGGTGATAACCGTTGGTATTGGCAAAATGGGTGTTTTTTGCCCCCAACACCAGAGCCCGCATGTTCATCAGCTGGACAAACTGCTCCACCGTTCCGGCCACATGCTCGGCCATAGCCACCGTGCTGTCGTTGGCCGAATAGAGCAGAGCCGCTTTAAGCAGGTTTTCCAGCGTAATGCGGTCCCCGGGGCCCAGACCAATATCCTGCCCCATGGACACTGCCGCCGCCCGTTTGCTGACCGTGACCACGTCGCTTAAATGTCCGTGCTCCAGAACAATCAACGCGGTCATAATTTTGGTCAGGCTGGCCGGTTCGGCGCGTACCGTAGCCCTTTTTTCAAATAAAACAACCCCGGTATCGGCATCCATTAACAAAGCTGCCGCCGCACTGACCGCCGGTCCGGACCTGCCCGGCTCACCCGGCGGTGCAGCGGCCACACCGGCTGGAACACGGCACGTCAGTAATACCAGCAAACCGAACAAAACAGTTACCCGGATGGACCGGAACATCATCCCACCTTCTCACAACGCGAATATTGTATCACTGGCCTTTATTTTTTCTCTCCGGGCGGGGAATATTAGAGGAAAGATTTACTGAAACCATGGCTTACCGGAGGAGATAGCACATGAAAAAGCGGTTTTTCCAATACTGTTTGCTCCTATTACCCGTGCTGTTCATATTGGCAGGTCTCTGGTTTTTAACCGAACTGGACTTTAAAAATTCGCCGGGGCAAAAAATAGCGGTGAACAAAAGTTCTGTTCCGGAGCAGGAACTTCTGAATCAACCTGTACGGGAAAAAACCGCCAGCCAGCCGGCTGTCATCTCCCGGCCGGCCCCCCGGCCTAAGCCGGACAGCACCGACCCGGGCCTGATCGCCATCTACCGGGTGGATACGCCGGAGAAAGTGGTCGCTCTAACCTTCGACATCAGCTGGGGCGCCCGGGTACCCGGTCCGGTAATGGACATACTTCGGGAGCACGGGGTAAAATCAACCTTCTTTCTTTCCGGTCCGTGGGCCGTGAAATATCCGGAACTGGCCCGGCGCCTGGTGCAAGAAGGGCATGAGATCGCCTCCCACGGCCACCGGCATATCGACCTGGACAAAGAAGCCCGCAGCACGGTCCGGCAGGAAATAATCACCGCCCACCAGGACCTGCAAAAGGCGACCGGTCAAACTCCCGGCCTGATCCGCACGCCCAACGGGGCATACAACCAGATGGTTCTGCAGGTGGCCCGCGAACTCAACTACCGGGTCATCCAGTGGAGTGTGGATTCACTGGACTGGAAAAAGCCGGGCCAGGAGGCCATCATCCAGCGGGTACTGGACAACGTTCACCCGGGGGCGATCATATTGATGCACGCCAGCGATACCTGCACCCAGACACCATCCGCCCTGCCCCGGGTGCTCAGTGGCCTGAAGGAGCGGGGCTACCGGCTGGTCACTGTTTCCGAATTGCTGCAGATGGGCCCGGCCAAGAACACAAAATATTGAACCGGCATATACTATCATTAACCTGTGCCGCCGGGCCGTCCGGAACCCCGGCGCCAATAAAGGGCTTTCTCCGGGGTCGGATCACCGCTTGCAAGCCCGGTATCCGGCAAAACCCCGGATCAAATAAAGGCGCCTCCCCGCCCGGGGAGGCGCCGCTCAGTTGAGGACAGCCACAGCAATTGCTTGTCCGACAGTGTCATCTTTTGTTATTATTATATGTGTGCCGGCAGGGCGGGTACAACATATGCACGAAGTAGGAGGCTGGAAATGCGCAAGTCCGGATTAATTATACTGGTTACTATCGCCATAGCAGCAATGCTTCTGGCCGGGATACAGGCCGGATACATCCCGCCCGCCCATCATTTAACGGGCATATACCATAAAAGCGCTTTCCGGGATAGCCGGGAACTGGCCGAATACCTGCGTTCATTCGGCACACGGGCGGTTGCTGTCAGCATCCTGGTCATGGTGGTTCAGACCATGTTTACGCCCATCCCCCTTTTCCTGGTGGCCGGAGCCAATGGTTATATTTTTGGCCTGGTCTGGGGTAGTCTGGTCACCCTGGCCGGAGCCATGCTGGGTTCCACCATTGCTTTTTACCTGGCCCGTTTTCTGGCCCGCAACTATATCACCAGCCGCCTGGGCCGGTACATGAACAATGTGCAGGCGATGAACCAGGCCGGGCCGCGCGTGGTATTCCTGGCCCGCCTGGTACCATTCATCCCCTCCAGCGTCATCAGCTATGCCGCAGGCTTGAGCAGAATGAGCTTCGCCGGTTTTTTCTTGGCCAGCATCCTGGGCAAATTGCCCGAAATAATCGTCTACACCGCCCTGGGACACAGCCTGGACCGGGCCGAAAGCCTGCTCAGCAAACTAACTGTCGGATTATTGATCATCTCGGTAGTGATTTTCTCCTGGTACAGGAAAAAAAAGGCGGGCTAATCCCCGCCCTCAAGAGCGGCGCCGCTTCCACCACCAGCCCAGGACAACCGCCAGCAACAAAGCCACCACCAGCACATCAGCCCGGTGAAACCAGGGCTTTAAGTCGGTCCAGTGCTCGCCCAGCTTTACTCCCAGGTATACCAGCAGCACGGACCAGGGCAGAGAGCCCAGGAAAGTGTAGATCACAAACCGCCAGAAATTCATTCCGGAAATGCCGGCGGGCAGCGAAATAAATGTTCTGACCACCGGCATGAGCCGGGTTACAAAAACCGTGATTTCTCCGTAGCGCAAAAACCAGCTTTCCGCCAGGCGAAAGTTTTTCTCACTGACCCCCAGATACCGGCCGTAACGCAGTAAAAAGGGCCGCCCACCCCACCAGCCCAGAGCATAGGACAGCGCCGAACCAACCGTACCCCCCACTGTTCCGGCCAGGACAGCCCCCCAGAAACTCAGATCCCCGCGGGAAACCAGATACCCGCCAAAGGGCAGGATGATCTCGCTGGGCAGGGGAATGTTGGCACTCTCAATAGCCATACCGATGGCAATTCCCCAGTACCCCAGCGAAGCGATAAAAGCGGTAACTTTAACCATCAGCACGCCCAGCAAATAATCCACGAAAGACAAATGCCCACCCCCGGAAAAAAACATGGTCGCCCGAAAATAATCCCCCGCATTTTTTAAAAGATAGTGCCGCGGGGGGTGAAATCATTTCTTGAATTGATCGCTGCTGCTGTCCAGTTTCATGACCCGCCAGATATGACGGTAACTGCCCGATATGGCCGAAGCACTCACCCCAAACTGCCTGGCCAGAGCCTGCTGGGGTATAAAATGCTGGTACAGACGGTGCACCGTATAAACCAGAGCGGCTGCCCAAAGCTGCTGCTTGCGCACCCGCAGGGTGGTTTTTTTGCAGAATTCGTACCAGAGCTGCACAGCCGCCTGGATCTGCCGGGCGGAAAAGCCCTGCTCGTGCAAAGCCGCTGCCGCCTGCCGGGCTACCGCCGCATGGGCGGAAGCCGTCCATTTCAGCTCATCCCACCGCACCAGATCGCCGTCAAACAGCGCCGCCGTGCTTTCCAGCGGCAGACCCGACCCGAAAAGGTTGTGCACCCGGGCCAACCTCTTTTCCGGCAGGAGTCCCAGTTTGCGCCGCACCTTGTTGATGTCGTAATGCGGTTCCCCGCGCCGGGCGCGGATTTTTTCGATTTTTTCCAGTTCGCGGAGCAGCTCCTCCACCTGGGCCCGGCCGGCTGCTGACTGCACCGCCTGAAGGGGCGACTTGCCCTCCAGGGCCGGGATAACCTGATGTATCCACTGCTCATAGAAATCATCCAGAAAAGAGTCGGTGATGCGCTGGGCAATATGGGCCGACAGGCGATCCATCACCTGGTGGGCCTGTTCGGGATACTCAAAGGGATCGAGATCCAGATCGCTCTGCAGCGCAGGAGACAGGTTCAGGGTGCCCAGTTCCAGCACCATGGCATTGATCGCGTGCGCCCGGTCGCGCAGAAAAGCATTCCAGTCCCTGCTGCTATCCGGGCCGAGCTTGCGGCAGAAGGCCCGGAAATCACTCTTGAGGCGCTTGAGCAGCGCCGCTTTGTACAACCCGGGCAGAGCCAGCCCGCCGGTGGAAAATTCATATTCTTCTCCCACTTTGAGCACGCGAATATATAATATTATTCCCGGCTCCACACCGCCAGCCACTGTGGCATCCCAAACCCGGCAGCAGGTCTGGTCCAGAATGTTGCGCAGCTCCACCCACCGGCCTTTCTCCAGGTCCACCACCTCATAAAAAGTAGTACGGGCATGCACCCAGTCGGCCAGCAGCTGGCGTTCCAGAGCATCCAGCTCGCAGGTTTGCCGAAACTCCTCAATAACTGTACGACCACCGGACAGGGTGTAATCGAAGATATACCATTCGAAACAGCGCTCCATGGTGAAATCGTCTTCCTGATCCGCAATTTCCGGCGGAATCAGGTCAAAATACAGCTCCTGGGCCTGGCTGGCCTCCCGGGCATATAGCTGGCTGTCGGCAAACTCGCCCAGCCGGCGGCGCAGCAGCTGACCGGCCCGGCGCCATCTCACCCGGGTCAAAGAAACCACTTTCTGGTTTAAACCGCAGCAACTGTCCAACGGACGACCGCTGCCGCAGGGGCACATCCTGCCCGAACGCGCCTTGCGCAACCCTGACACCCCTCCCTGCACAACCAAAAACCAAAGAAATTCCCCTACCGGACAATCTGCACGCTGTCTTTGTCTGTGCGCACATTCAGCCCCATTTGTTTCAGCACTTCCACGGGCAACCAGCTGCTGCCGCCCTGCATTACCACCGGCGCCGCCAGCCGGACCTCCCGGCCGGCCATCCGGGCCGCCGTCTGACCGGACTTAAAGGAAAAACTTGTAGTACCGCTCTGCACGGCTATGGTCTGTTCCTGCTGGTTCCACTTAACATTATAGCCGGTGGCTTCCAAAACAAACCGCAGCGGCAGGTATAGGTGTCCGTCTTTTTTATAGGGCACCAGCTGGCCCAACTTGACTTGCTCGCCATTTAAAACCGCCACATTTTGCCCCGCCCGCAGAGTTAAAGTGTACTTGCCTCCGGCCAGGATGGCCCGGGCCACCGGCAGCTGCAGTTGCGGCGTTTCCACATTGATATCGGGTGTAAGACCCCGGCCGTGAATGGACCGGCCAGCGGGGGTAAAATAACGCTGGGTGGTCAGTTTGAGAGCTCCCCCGCCGTCCAGGGGAATTACACTTTGCACCACTCCTTTGCCGTAAGTGCTGGTTCCCAGCAACCTGGCCACCCCGTGGTCCTGCAGGGCACCGGCCAGAACCTCGGATGAACTGGCTGTAGAGCCGTTCACCAGCACAATAATCTGGCAGTTCTGTAACAGCGGCCTACCCGTTGTGGTGTGCTCCTCTCTTTCCTGCTGGGAATCCTCGGTGGTGACCACCAGCTTGTCGGGCGGCAGGAACAGGCTGGCAATATCCACCGCCGCCCGCAGATAACCACCGGGATCATTGCGCAAATCCAGGATGAACTTGTTGTTCTCCTGGGCCAGCAGGCCCAGAATGATTTTGCGCAACTCCTTCGCCGTACTCTGACCGAAGCTGCTCACCTTAATATAGGCTATGCCGCCGCCCAGACTTTTACCTTCCACCGTGGGCACATTTACCGGCTGCCGGGTCAGGCGGTAGTCCTTATCCACACCGCCCCGCCGCACCGTCAGGGTAACAGTCGTTCCCTCCTGGCCGCGGATCAGCTCCACCACCTGATCCAGCACCAGACCCCGCACATCGCGGCCATCCACTTTGATGATCTGATCGTTCACCTGCAGTTGAGCAGCCTCGGCCGGCGTACCCGGCAGCACTTCCTGTACCCGGGGGTAGCCGGCTGACGCCTGCAGCCTGATCCCCACTCCCACATAGTTGCCATTGATGGATCCGGTGAACTTCTCCAGATCCTCGGGGCTGAGATACTCGGTGTAAGGATCACCCACCGCGTTCAACATGCCTTCTATGGCCCCGGCAGTCAGCTGCTGCCAGTCCGGATGGTCAATATGATATTTCTGAACATAAGTCATTATTTCTTCGATCAAACTGCTGGCCGAAGTGGCGTCCTGTACAGCAGCCCCGGCCGGCAGGGCCAGCATGAGCAGCAATAAAAGTGTAGCCATCAGACTGCCGAATCTCTTGAACAAAAAAACCACCTCATTAAAAATATTAGCGGCCGGGCGGGCCGCCAACCCAGGTTGATTGGTGTAAAGAGTATTCGCCCCGTACGGTCGCTTTTCCTGCCGGCCCAGCCAATTTAAGCTTTTTTTAAGCCGGGGCGGGCAGGTATGACCCGCCGGGACGGTGAAATAATAAAATAGCTGCTGCGAGAAGGAGTAAATGCTGCATGGGTTCTCACCTGCTAATTATCGACGGTAACAGTCTGGCCCACCGGGCCTTCCACGCCATGCCCCACCTGCGTACCAGTACCGGCATTCCCACCGGAGCAGTATTCGGATTCACCAGCATGCTGATTAAACTGATCCGGGAAAAAAAACCCGCTTTTCTGGCGGTTTGTATGGACAAAAGCCGCACCAATTTCCGCCACAGCCGCTATGCCGCCTACAAGGCCAACCGCCGGGAAACGCCGGAGGAGCTGCGCCCGCAGTTTTCCCTGATCAAGGAAGTGCTGGACGCCATGGGCATAGCCATACTGGAGCAGGATAACTATGAGGCCGACGACTTGATTGGGACGCTGGCCCACCTGGCCACCGCCCGGGATATTCCCTGCCTGATCCTCACCGGCGACCGGGACACCCTCCAGCTGGTCTCGCCCCTGGTCAGGGTACTGCTCACCCAAAAGGGCATCACCCGGCTGGAGGAGTATACCGAAGAAACAGTGCTTCAGAAATTTGGCTGCCTCCCCGTCCACCTGCCCGATTACAAGGGGCTGGCCGGCGACAGTTCCGACAATATCCCGGGCGTGCCCGGTATTGGCGACCGAACCGCGGTCAACCTGCTCCGGACTTACGGCAGCCTGGAGGAAATCTTAAACCATCTGGAGGAGCTGCCGCCGCGTCTGGCCAACAAACTGGCCGGGCACGCGGAGGATGCCCGACTCTTCCGGGAGCTGGCCCGCATTGATTGCCGGGTACCGCTGGCTGTCCAGCTGGAGGATCTGAAATGGCCGGGCTGGCAGAGGGATAAGCTGCTGCCCTTATTTCAAAAACTGGAGTTTCGCACTTTAACCAACCAGATCGAAAACCTGACCGCGGACAGCCGGAGCCAGGGCGCCCCCGCCCGGCCGCAGCCGGCGGCCGCAGAGCGCATTTCGGCAGGCCATGCCGGCCCTCCCGGCCACAGCAGGGCGGTTGCCGCCGGGCCCGCCGGTCAGCCCGCCATCCCGCTGGATCAGGACAGCATGGAGCGGGCGGTCACCGCACTTAAACAAGCCGGGGAAATTGCCCTGGCCTACACCGGGGTTAAGGGGGCGGCCGGCCGGCCGGCCCTGGCTCTGGACTCGGGTGCAGACTGTTTCCTGATGGACTTCCCGGCCGGCAATATCCCGGCGGAAAAACTGTCCCGTCTGCTGGCCGACCTGTTTGCGCCCGAAACACCCTATATCTGCCACGATGCCAAGGCTCTGGCCTGGCTGCTGCACCCCTTCCGGGTACAGTTGCCCGACCCGTCTTTTGATACATCCATTGCCGCCTACCTGCTGGAGCCGGGCGGCGCTCCCCGGAGCCTGAACGATCTGGCCGGGCAATACCTGCAGTCCGCTCTGCCCCCGGCCAGTCCGGAAAGCCTGGGCGAACACGCCCGCTGTGTGCGCCGTCTGCGACCGGTGCTGGATACCGCTCTGCACCAAACCGGCATGTCAGAACTTTATTACAGTGTGGAACTGCCGCTGGTGCGCATCCTGGCCGGTATGGAAATGGCCGGCATCGCCGTGGACAAACGACAGCTCCAGCTCATGTCCGGTGAACTGGAGGAAAGGCTGCAGCAGGTCTCCAGCGAAATTTACCGCTTGGCGGGAGAACCGTTCAATATCAACTCGCCCAAACAGCTGGGCCAAATCTTGTTTGAAAAACTGGGCCTGCCCGTGATCAAACGCACCAAGACCGGTTATTCCACCGATGCCGAAGTGCTGGAAGAACTGTCCGCAGTCCATCCGCTGGTAGGACTGGTGCTGCAGCACCGCCAGCTGTCCAAGCTGAAATCGACATACTGCGACGGCCTGGCCACCCTGATTGATCCCGGCAGCGGGCTCATCCACACCACCCTGCACCAGAATGTTACGGCCACCGGACGCCTTTCCAGTTCGGACCCGAATTTGCAAAACATACCCATCCGCCTGCCGGAGGGGCGCCGGATCCGGCGTGTTTTCCGGCCGCCCACCCCGGGGTATGTATTGCTCACCGCGGACTATTCCCAGATCGAGCTGCGCGTGCTGGCCCATCTGTCCGCAGACCCATTGCTCCTGGAGGCTTTCCGGGCCAACCAGGACATCCACACCCGCACCGCCGCCGAAGTTTTCGGCGTGTCACTGGAGCAGGTAACGCCGGAAATGCGCAGCCGGGCCAAGGCCGTAAACTTTGGAATTGTTTACGGCATCAGCGATTACGGTCTGGCCCGCGACCTGAAAATCAGCCGGGGGGAAGCCCGCCGCTACATCGAAAGCTACTTCGCCCGCCATCCGGGGGTCAAAGCATTCATGGAGCAGGCGGTAGCCCTGGCCAGAGAACAGGGTTACGTCACCACACTGCTCCGCCGGCGGCGCTACATTCCCGACGTGCACAGCAGAAATTATGCCCTGCGCAGTGCCGGTGAAAGGGCAGCCATGAACACGCCGGTGCAGGGCAGCGCCGCCGATATCATCAAGCTGGCCATGGTCGGGCTGGACCGGGAACTGAAAAAAGCAGGTTTTAAAGCCCGCCTGCTCCTCCAGGTGCACGACGAACTGATCCTGGAAGCCCCCCCGGAGGAGCTTCCCGCCCTGGGCCCCGTCCTGCGCCGCTGCATGGAACAGGCTTTTCCCCTGAGTGTTCCCCTGCAGGTGGAGATGAAACAGGGACCCAACTGGTACGAGATGGAAAAAATATCGGGAGAATGAAATCATGCCGGAACTGCCTGAAGTGGAAACCATACGCCGTACCTTGAGCCCGCAGATCACCGGGCGCACCGTCCACCGGGTGGAGATCCGGGACGCCAGCGCCATCGGCCATCCCCCGGTGGACGAGTTTGTCTCCCGGTTGACCGGACAGGTCTTCGGGGAACCGGACCGGCGGGGAAAATACCTCCTGCTGCCCCTGGCAGAAGAAATGACCCTGCTGGTTCACCTGCGCATGACCGGTCGATTGCTCTACGGGGAGGCGGACCCGGCCCCGCCCAAACACCGGCGCCTCACCATTCATCTGGACAACGGCCGGACCCTTTTTTTTGACGACCAGCGGCGCTTTGGCCGCCTGTACCTGCTGAAAAGCGGCGAATTGCCCGGCTGGCCGCCTTTACAGAAGCTGGGACCGGAACCGCTGTCCGGCAGTTTCACTGAGCAATACTGGCTGGACTTGCTGACCAAACGAGGACGCTGCCGCATAAAGCCGCTGCTTCTGGACCAGTCCTGTCTGGCCGGGCTGGGCAATATCTACGCCGACGAGGCTCTGCACCGGGCCGGCATTCATCCGGCGGCCTGCGCCGGCACAATTACACCGGAGCAGGCCGCCGCCCTGTACCGGTCCATCCGTCAGGTCTTACAGGAGGGCATCGCTGCGGGAGGTACTACTTTTCGGGACTACCGGGACAGCCAGGGTCAACCGGGCGGTTACGCCGCCCGCCTGAGGGTGTACCGGCGGGAAAACCTGCCCTGCCTCGCCTGCGGTCATCCCGTGCAGCGCCGCCGCATTGCCGGGCGCAGCGCTCACTTCTGTCCCGTCTGCCAGCCGGAAAAATAAGCCACGCACCATGCTCTGCTCCGCTTCATAGTTTAGAGGAGAATACCTGAACCTGGAGGGAGAGCAGAGTATGGAATACTTCACCTTGCTTTTTTTTGCCCTGGCCCTCAATATGGACGCCTTCACCGTGGGTATCGCCTACGGCATGCGCCGCATCAGGCTACCGCTTACCTCCCTGCTGATCATCAGTCTGATGTCGGTGGGCGCTATCAGTATATCCATGCTGGCCGGGCAGCTGGTAACCCGGTTTATCCCCGCCGCTCTGACCCATAAATTGGGCGGCATTATTCTGCTGCTCATTGGTTGCTGGGCCCTGTACCAGTATCACTGTCAAAAGAAAACATGCCCTCATCCGGCCGAACCGCCGGGAAACTGTCCTCGCTCCACCGCTCCCGGCCCGGAAAGCGGTTCGGCACCGGTAAAGCTGCTCCAGATGCGTTTTCTGGGGCTGCTGATCCAGGTGCTCAAAGAACCGCAAATTGCCGACAGGGACCTTTCCGGGGTCATCTCCAGCCGGGAAGCCCTGCTGCTGGGCCTGGCCCTGTCCATGGACGCTTTGACGGCGGGCCTAGCCGTATCCTTGATTGGCTTTCGCCTCGCCCCCACTGCGGTTTGCGTGGGTGCTGGCCACATCCTGCTGACATCCGCCGGAATGATGCTCGGGCGGGGTCTCAGCAGCAGTAGCCTGGGTCGCCAGCTGGCCGCCCTGCCCGGCATCCTGCTGATTCTGCTAGGCATCAGCAAACTGCATTAAAACACTATCCCAAGCAAAGTGAGGCCGCTGATAACATGCTCGTAATCGGTTTGACCGGCAATATTGGCAGTGGCAAAAGCACCGTGGCCGCCATGCTGCAGGAACTGGGCGCCACAGTGCTGGACGCCGATCGGATTGCCCGCCGGGTTGTCCGGCCGGGTACCCCGGCGCTGGCTGAAATTGTCCGCACCTTCGGACCGGATATTTTATCGGACAACGGACAGCTGAACCGGCCGGCTCTGGCCGGGATTGTGTTCAACAATCCCGCCGCCCGCCGGCAGCTGGAAGACATCATTCACCCCCGGGTGCGGGAGTGCATCGAGCAGGCGATCCGGGAACAGCGCCAGGCGGCCGCCCCGCCCCCGGCTCTGGTGATTGAAGTGCCGCTCCTGTTCGAAACCGGCATGCAGCACCTGATGGACGAAATCTGGCTGGTGACGGCGGATGAACCGGCCCGCCTGAAACGCATTAAACAGCGCGACCAAATTGACGAGGCGGCGGCCCGGCAGCGCATGGCGGCCCAGATGCCCCAGGAGCTCAAGATCCCTCTGGCCGACCGCGTTATCGACAACAGCGGAACGCCCCACCATACCCAGCGGCAGGTGGCCGCAGCCTGGCGGGAAGCCCTGGGCCACCGTACAGCCCGGCCCGGTGGCCGTCCATGAAAGGTCGTCCCGCATCCCGGACCCGGGCAAGGGCCCGGCGCTACCTGTGGCTGCTCGTCTTACTGGTTATTTTAATCATCAACCGGGAAGCCGTCGCCCGCCTGCTGTTTCCCATCCCGTACAGCAACCTGATCCAAAAGCACTCCCGGCAGTACGGGGTGGATCCCCTGCTGACCGCCGCCATGATTAAAGTGGAAAGCAACTTTAACCCGCGGGCGGTTTCACCCAAAGGAGCCCGCGGCCTGATGCAGCTCATGCCCGGCACGGCCGCCTGGATTGCCCGGCATATGCCCTGGCCGGGGTACACACCGCAGTGCCTGGAAGAGCCGGACTGCAACATCCGGCTGGGTACCTGGTATGTACATAATCTTTTGCAGGAATTCCAGCACAGCACCCCGCTAATGCTGGCCGCCTACAACGGCGGGCGGGGCAATGTGCGCCTGTGGCTCGACCGGCACTGGGACGGCAGCTGGCAGGACGCCCGGCGCATACCCTTTCCGGAAACCCGCCGTTACGTGTACCGCGTGCTCTGGTACTACCGGCTGTACCAATTTATTTACGGTAGCAGTAACCGATAAACAGCACCCGCCCGGACCGCCGGGGCGGGTGCTGTTACTTGCGGGCCGTCATAAATTGCTCCTGACCAGGAAAATACTACTACCTGTAAGCCAGAATGCATCCCGTGAGGAGGCCGGTGTACATGCTGCGGCGTTCGCTAATTTTCCTGGTCCTGAGCTGCCTGCTCCTGCTCACCGGCTGCTGGGACGGCCTGCGCCTGGAACAGCGCAATATCATCATTTCCCTGGGCATAGATCCCGCGCCGGATGGCCTGTTCCGCTTCACCTTCACCAACCCGGTGCTGGAGGATCCCACCGTGGCCCCGGAAAGGGTGCAGCGCATCAGCACCATCGCCTCATCCATAGGCGAAGCCCTGGACAACCTGAACAAGGTCTCCGACCGGCGGGCTTCGGTGGGCCAGCTGCGCAATCTGCTTTTCAGTGAGGATGTGGTCCGGCAGCAGGGGCTCAAGCTCTTCATCGACGACATGAACGCCAATCCCCTCTTCCCGCCCATCATCAATCTTGTTGTGGTCAAAGGAGACTGCCAGCAGCTCTTAAACAGCCAGTTCAAAGACAAAAGCCGCATTGCATTTTATTTAAGCGGTGTGATCCTCAATGCCACCCAGCGGCACGATGTCCAGAAAAGCGAGCTGATGTACATCAATTCCCGGATCCGGGATCCGCTGGCCGTGGTCATGCTGCCCTATCTCACCTACGGCCGCGAGGAGGTCAAGGTAGCCGGCCAGGCGATCTTCAAGCACAACCGGATGGTCACCACCATCAGTACCTTTCAGAGCGGTCTGTGCCAGACCATCACAGGAAAGGCCCGGGATTTCGTCTTCACCGCCCACCTGGGCCCACAGGACAGCATTACTCTACGAGTGCTGCACAACAAAACCCAGAAAAAATGGCACTGGCAGAATGACCTGCCGGTTTTCGATATCAAAACCCACCTCATTGTGGACATTATCAGCGCCTACAGCAAGCAGCGCATTACCGATGAAGCGGCCCTGCGCCAGATGGAAAGCGAGGTGGTCTCTTTTCTGAGCAAAGAATACCGCCGGCTGACCGTCCTGTCCCAGGAAAGCAACCTGGATGTCTACGGACTGGGCCAGTTGCTCCGCCAGAGCCTGGGCCGGGAAATGGATCCCCGCTGGTGGGAGGAAACCTATCCCCGGGTACGCATTAACATAGAGCCCACCGTACACATCCGCCGGGTGGGGCGTACCGTCTAAAACTCAATCTTGCATGGCGGACCGCATAATGCTTTGGCCCGCCGGGCTGTGAGCAAAGTCCAGGAATTGTTCCACCAGCCGGCCGGGCGCGGGCCGGGTAACATAATATAATGGCCGGCTTAAA
The DNA here is from genome assembly GCF_052744395.1 of Desulfurispora sp. Lineage (NCBI taxonomy): Bacteria > Bacillati > Bacillota > Clostridia > Eubacteriales > Desulfurisporaceae > Desulfurispora > Desulfurispora sp. The sequence goes on from NZ_JBRAJI010000024.1 coordinate 35,982, forward strand.
TGGAGCGGCCGGCCATCCGGACCGGCGATGGACAGCGTCTTGAGCTGCGGACTGTGATAGGTGGAGGCCACATAGCCAATGGCGGCGGGGTCATTGCCCACACTGGCCGCCACCGCCCCGGCCGAGGACATAACCAGGGCCTGCGGGCTGACCGCCTGCCCCTGCATGACCATGGCGCCAAACACCTGGGCAGTGCCCGAACCGGCTTCCCGCACCACCGGATGCACGGGGGCATCCTCTCCCCCCACCTGGTGCCAGTTGCGGATCCGCCCGGCAAAGATCCCCTGCAGCTGGGACAGGGTCAGCTGCTGCACCGGGTTGCGCCGGCTGGTGATCACCTGCAGGCGGTCGTAGCCCAGCAGATGAAAAACCAGATCCTTTTCCTCGCCGGGTACCGGCGGGCGGGAAACAGCAGCAATCTCCACCAGATTACGGGCTACTGCCCGCAGCCCCAGGGTGGAATCCCCCTCCTGCACAAACACCCGCACCCCGGGGTGGCGGAGCTCAAACTCCCGGGCCAGTACTTCCGAAACCGGCCAGACCGAGGTGGAACCGGCGATGCGGATAACCTGACCCCTGCCGCCCGTATCGCCGGCCCGGCAGCCAGCCGCAAACGATATGCAGAAAAGCAGCAAGATGACCCACAATTTACTATATTTCATCCCACCGCGCCTCTCCCGGGAAAAATTTATTACCTTAAATTATAGCGCAAAAACAACCCCGAACAACGCCCAATTTGCTCTGTCCGCAAAATAAAAACGCTGCCGCCATTTGCCGGCGGCAGCATCCTGCTCATAATTTCCCGGGGAACACTCTCTCCATTCAGCTCTTCAGCGCTTCCAGGACAGCCTGCCAATTGCAGTATTCTTCAATGTTCTCCAGGGTAATGCGAATGCCGTTTTTATCCTCGGGGCGGAGGTGCCGGCTGACCCGGTGCATTTTCTCCACCGCGGTGTAGGTGTCGTAGTGCACCAGAATTACCGGCACACCTTTCTCCTCGGCCCGGGCCAGCACCTTGACGTCGGGATAAAGACCACCGGTCAGGATGAGCACCGAAGTGCTGGTCTCCAGCGCCGCCAGCGCCAGATCGGCCCGGTCGCCGCCCAGCACCACCGCCTTGTCGGCCGAACGGCGCAGGTAACGCAGCGCGCTGTCCAGGGTCATGGCCCCGATGACAATATCTTCCACCAGCAGGTGCAACCGGTCCTGCCCCACCAGAATTTCCCCGCCCAGGGCGGCCTGGTACTCGGCCACCGTAGGAGAAGAAATTTCAGCCCGGCGGGGAATCACTCCCGCCACAGGATAGCCCTTTTCCTGCAGCAGGGGTACAAAAATACCCTCAGTCTTGGCCTGCAGCGGCCGGGGTACACCGTTGAAAATGTTGCCGGCAATGGGGATGCCCTTGAGCTGCAGATGCTCGTTATAGAACAGGGCTCGGTCGAAGCTGAAATCGTCTTCCAGCTTGATTACCACCACTGCCGCTGCATTGAAGCGACGGGCAAAGGAAATATCATCCATTTCCCAGCTGCACATCACAAAGGGAAACATGGCCCCGTCAATGATCACCAGGTCGGCATCGGCGGATACCCGCTGGAAGGCAGCTTCAATAGCGGCCAGTTTTTCTTTTCTGCGATTGCCAGAAAGGTAGGAACTGCCCGCGCAGAAAGGCACTATGTCGGCAATGGGCGCCGCCATCTGCAGGGTTTCTTTCAACAACACCGCATCGGCGTCATACTGGTCGGGGGAAAAGCAGGGGGCTCCCACGGGCTTGAAGTAGGCCACTTTGTACCCTTCCGCCTGGAATTTCTGGGCCAGGCCCAGCGCCACCATGGTCTTGCCACTACCCGGTGCACCCATGATATAAAGGTTTTTCATGCTCTATCTCCCACCTTATTAAATTTTAGGATAACGATATAGTAATTTTCACATCCAGAGCGCTCAGGCCGCTGGGATAAGTGAAGACCGGGTTGATGTCCATTTCGGTGATCTCCGGGAAGTCCAGCACCAGCCTGGCCACCCGGGCAATAGCCTCCACCAGGGCCGGGATATCTGAGGGCTGCTCACCCCGGTAGCCCCGCAGCAGAGTGTAGGCCTTGGTTTCCATCAGCATGGCTTCAATCTCCCGGCGGTTTAGCCCCCTGGCCAGCCGGAAGGACACATCCTTGAGCAGGTTAACATAAATACCGCCCAGGCCGCAGCCAATCATGGGACCGAACTGCACATCCCGGGTCATGCCGATGATCAGCTCATTACCCCGGGGCATCATTTTCTGGACTTCAATACCGTAGACCACCGCCTGGGGCATCAGGCGGGTGACATTTTCCATGATTTCTACAAAAGCGCTGCGCACCTGGTCGGCATTCTGCAGGCCCACTTTCACGCCGCCCACATCGGTCTTGTGCAGGATCTTGGGCGAGGCCACCTTCATGACAACAGGATAACCCATTTTTTCCGCTTCTTCAACCGCCTCCTCCGGGCTGGTGGCCAGCACGATGGGAGCGGCCGGTATACCGTAGGCCCGGGCCACATCATAGGCCTCGCTGCCCAGCAGGACCAGGCGGTTGTCTTTAACTACATCATAGAAGATGGCCTTGACCGCCCGCTTGTCCACATCGGGAAATGCCAGTTCATCCCCAGACGGCGGGGTGTCCTTGAACTTGCCGTAATTGACCAGTTCCTTAATGGCGTTGATGCCGGGTTCGGGGAAGGTGAAGCAGGGTATGCCGGCCCGGGCCAGCATCTCCGCGCCTTCCTGCAGGGAGCCACCACCCATATAGGCGGCCAGAAAGGGTTTATCCGGATAGCGATCGCGCATTTCAATCAGCGCCCGGCTGGTTTCCACCGGCTCGGTCACCGCCGTGGGACACATGAGCAGCACCACGCTGTCCGTGTTGGGGTCGGAGCAAACCTTTTCCAGGGCAAAGCGATAGCGATCGGTTTTGGCATCACCCAGCACATCCACCGGGTTGTAAATGCCGGCCTCCGGCGGCAGACCGGCCCGCAGTTCGTCCAGGGTTTCTTTGGTAAAACGGGACATCTGCAGGCCCTTGAGTTCCACGTTGTCCGTAGTAATGATGCCGGGGCCGCCCGAGTTGGTCACAATGGCCACTTTGTCGCCGCGGGGTACAGGACACTGGGAAAAGGCAATGGCCAGATCGAAAAGTTCGGTCATGCTGCGGGCCCGGATCACGCCGCACTGTTTGAAGGCGGTATCGTAGGCCAGGTCGCTGCCGGCCAGCGCACCCGTGTGGGAAGACGCCGCCAGCGCCCCCGCCTGGCTGGTGCCCGATTTCAGGATAATCACGGGCTTTTTGCGGGTGGCCCGGCCCACTACTTCCAGGAAGCGGGCTCCGTCCATTACATCTTCAATATAGCAGAGAATCACGCGGGTATAGGGATCGTCGGCCGCTTCTTCAATAAAGTCAATTTCAGAAAGATCGGCCTTGTTGCCCAGGCTGACCACCTTGGAAAAGCCCAGACCGATGGACCGGCTCCAATCCAGAATAGCGATCATCATGGCGCCGCTCTGGGAATAGAAAGCAATGTCGCCCTTTAAGGGAAAACCTTTGGCAAAAGAAGTGTTGATGGGCACATGGGTATCCATCATGCCGGCACAGTTGGGACCCAGGTTGCGCATGCCGTACTGCCGGCAGATGTTGATCAGCTCTTTTTCCGCTTCCAGGCCTTCCTTGCCCAGCTCTTTAAAGCCCGCTGTAATGGTGACCAGATGTTTGACCCCGTGCTCGCCGCACTCCCGGGCTACCGGCAGCACCATTCTGGCCGGCACGGAAATCACTGCCAGATCCACCTTTTCCGGCAGGGCGGCCAGTGAGGGATAGGCGGCCAGGCCCAGGATCTCCTTATCCCGGGGGTTAATGGGATAAATCCGGCCCGGATAGCCACAATCCAGCATATTGCGCAAAATGGCGTAGCCAATTTTGCCCGGTGTGTTGGAAGCACCGATAATGGCCACCGCACTGGCATCAAAAAAATTTTTTAATTGACTCATCGTCCACCCCTCAACTCATATAATTGTGCTAAAATTGCCAACAATGACACATAAATACCTCAAACCACCGGTTTTCTTGTATACATTATAAATTAATCATAATTTAAGTAAAACCTAAATTACCAAAATAGTACTATTAAAAATAAAT